>JACQMY010000017.1 GCA_016203305.1 Candidatus Woesearchaeota archaeon | reverse complement strand
TTTTTTACTTTTATTTCTTTTGTTCCAAAATTGTCAACTATCGTTTGTGGGTTGAGTGACTCTACAAGTTCCCCTATTTTGGCGTTTTGCCACTTGTTTCCGTCAAATACTGGTATAAATGTGTTGTATGTGAAGCAGTCCCTTCTTGTTGCTGCGTGTAAGAGTGGGTGCGCGAATAGTCCTTGGGTTTTGCTGTATCCTATTATTCTGCCTATCGTCCCTGCGCTTGTGTGTGGCGCGAGCGCTATTGTCAGGTGTCCTACTAGGTCGTATGGGTTTTTGGCATTGTAATATCTTGGTTGCTTGTACAAGTGTTCTAGCATGTCATCGCACATGTTTGCTATTGCCAGGATTACTTTTCCTGCTCCTTTGTCTGGGCTTACGTCGCATTCTGGAAGGATGAGGTCTTGTGGTTTTAACTCAAGTATTTGTTCTTCGTGTTCCAGGGGTTTTCCGTGTATATCCAACATATACCCTAGTTGTTTTAGTCGCTCTATGTTCGTGCCTATTTCTACTGGCTTGAAGTGTGTTATCGGTAGTTGTGTCATGTCGTATCTTGTTGTGCCGTCTTTGTAGACGTGTAAGTCGTGTTTTGCTCTGATTACTGCTTTTGCTAAATGTTCTGGGATGTGTTCTCCGCTGCTTGTTCCTCTTACTCCTTTGATTAGTTCTGGTATTTGTCTTATTCCTAGGTGTTTTGTTACGCTGTCGAAATAGTGTTTGATTGGTATTGCTCGTCTGGTGTACGCTTGGCATTCTCCGTGTTCTTTGCATGTTGCTTCTTTTTTTGTTCCGCATACTTTGCATTTCCATCTTTGTTCTGTTAAAGTGCTGCATACTTCGCATCTGGGCAGTACTGTTTCTGCATTGCATTTTGTGCAGTAGAATATTGCAAAGTCCGCTGTTACCTTGCCTGTTTGGAGTGCTGCTTGGAAGCTTCTTAGTCTTCCTCCTTCGTCTCCTACTGGGAATAGTACGTGCGGGCTTCCTGTGAGTTCTCTTTGTTTTGCTTTTTCTGGCCTTCCCATTCTAGTGCCTATGAACGTGCCTGCTTTGTCGCGTAGTGTGATTGGTGAGATGGTGTTGATGTTTTCCACTATTGTTTTTGTTGGATCTATTGCGTGGCTGCTGGCGTTTGGTTCTGTTAGCTTTAGTACGTGTGCTAGTGTTTGTGCGTTGTCTTTGTCTATTACTACAAATTCATTGCTTACAAACTGGTGTGGCAGCCCGATTAGTTCTAGTGTTCTTTTTGCTGGGTCTTTTGGCAGTACTATTTTGTCTATTCCTTGGTGGCTGGTGTGTATTTTTGCGCTGTCCATCCACTTGAGTAGCATTTTGAAGTCTTCGATTGTTATCAGGTTCCAGTATGGTGTGTATGCTGGATGCAGGGGTGTTTTCGTTGCGTGCGCTATCTGTATTGCTTCTTGTCCTGTTGGGTAGTTTTTGAGTGGGTTTTGTTTGATCCATTGCCATCTTTCTGGTGTGATTCCGGCTTGTGTGTTTTCAGCCGGACTACTTACTGCTAACAACGAACTGCTAGCAAATTCTTTTTCTACTTCTTGTATCCACCATTCTGGGCAGTATCCTGCGGGTATTAGTGGGTGTGCTCTGTTTAGGAAATCCCCGTATGCTATTAGCGTGTCTCCTAGGAATAGTATTTGTTTTATCTTTGCATGCGCCTTTTTTGCTTCGTCCAGTGTGTTGAGCTGCATAACGTCTCCTGTTTCTAGTAGGACTATTGGTCCTTCTATGTGGTCTGATGTGGTCATGCTTGCTGCTTTTCCTGGTCGTTCTGTTTTGAGTTGTGTGCCTGTTGCTATGTACTGGTTCAGTATGTACATGCTTGCTGGGTGGATGCTTTGCGCGCTGAATCCTGATGTTCTGCTTCGTCCGTATCTTAGTCTGAACCCTCCTGGTCTTAGGGGGTATCCTAGTACTGGTCTTCCTGCTACTAAGTCTGCTATGTATGTGTAGTCTGGTGTGATTTTGGCGTTGCTTTTTGCTTCGCTTTTTCCTGCTTTTGCTTTTTTTTGTATGTCTAGGAATTTTTCCATGAATCCCCAGCTTTCGTGTAGTCCGAAGTCTTTGCCCCACACGCTTAGCTGTTTCCATAGTTTTGGTGCTTTTAGTGGTATGCAGCTGCTTAGTACTAGGCAATACCCGCTTCTTATTTTGTTTGTTGGTATTCGTGGTAGGTCTTTGTGGTTGCTCACTTCTATTTTTTCGCTTGGGTCTCCTGATACTTCTACTGTTAGGTTTTGCATCATGTACTCGAGTTCTTGCTGGCTTGGGTAATATTGTAGGTTTGTGACGCGTTCGTGGTAGTCTTGGATTTCTGTTACTGCCCGTTTGATTTCTTCTGGTTGGCAGTCGTACGTGTCATAGCCGAGGCTTTTCCTGACGTAGTCCGTGATTATTACGCTGACTGCTGCTGCTGTTCCTCCTGCGTTTCTTATGGGTCCTGCGAAGTTCATGCAGACGTACTTTCCTCTTTTGTCGATGCGTTCTTTGATTTCTATGTTGACTATTCCGTCTAGCGGTGAGCTTACCACTCCTACTGTGACGTACGCAAACCCTATTCGTATTCCTATGTCCATTGCTTCTTTTTGGTCTTTGAACGTGCAGAATTTTTGTTGTGCTACTTCTTCTGCTATTTTTAGTGCTACTCTCCAGTCTAGTGAGCCGTATTGTTTTTCCAGTTCTTGTATGCGTTCGACTACTCCTGATCCTACGATTTGTGGTGCTATGACTGATATTAGGCCGACTACGCGTTCTGCCATGTTTTCTGCTAGGGATACTTCTACTTTTTTATCTGGGTCAAACCCTTGTTCGCGTGCTTTTGTTGCTACCGCGTGGAGTTTTGTAACCTCCTGCTTGAGTACTGTGAAGTATTCTTCCATTTTTGGGCTTGCTGCTGGCATTTTTTTACCTTCGTCCTTCATCCTTCCACCTTCGTCCTAATGCCTTCCACCTTCATCCTAAAACCTCATCATCGTGACGTCTCGTGTTTGTAGATTGACAACTGGAACTACTCCTGTTTCAGGGTCGTGTCCGACTTTTTCTTGGAACTTGGTTTTTTTCTGGAAGCAGCTTCCCGCGACGATGGTGGTGCCGCGGTATTGCAGTGTGCCTGCTTTGTGGATATGCCCTGAGAAGAACAAGTCTGGTACTTTCTCTATTACTAAAGGATCCATTCGCGCGTCTGGTATGTATAGTGTTGATGTGTGTTGTGGTGCAAGGTGTCTTCTTTGTAGCAGGAATTTCATGACTAATGCCGCCCTGTCAGAGATGTGGGCTCCTGAGTTTTTGATGCTGGGAACGCATTCACTATAATCGTCAAAGCTGAAGCCGTGGTACATTAGTACATCTAATCCTGGAAATTGTTCGCCGGAATGTATGTTTAACATGCAGGGGTTGCATGTGAGGATTGCGTTTGGTAGTTCGTAAAGTGGCGCTGCATATTGTTTGCTGAGTTTTGGTTGTGGTTCGCTTATTCTGCCTGCGTCGTGATTTCCTGGGCAGAGGATTAGCGTGATGTGTTTTGGAACTTGACTGAACAAGCGGGCGAATTCTTTGTATTGTTCTCTGATGTCTGTTATTGCGAGTTCTTTTTCATGCTGGGGGTAGATTCCCACTCCGTCAACTAGGTCACCGCATACGAAAACGTATTTGAGTTTGGAGACAACGGCTTGCTGCTCAGGTGTGCCCCAGGTACCGTTGAGCCATTGGAGGAAGTTGTCAAACTTTTCATGCTCGAACAATGCGCTGCCGACGTGAACGCAACTAAGGACCGCAGCATAGGCTTCTTCTGGTGCCCGTTTTGGTTCTTGTATTGGTACGTCTGGTAATACTAGTGTTTCTGCGAATATGATGTCTTCTGCTGTGGTGCCGTTTATTCCTATTACTTCATCATAGACCAGGTCTTTTGCTTGCTGGTAGAGTTGTTCGTTTTTTTTGGTTATTAGTACCTTGATTCTTCCTGTGCTGTCTTCGAGCGTGAGCATTATGTGTTCGTTTTTTGTTGTCCCCTTATCCGCAATAATGCCTATGATGCTGGCTTTTTCTCGTTCTTTTTTTAGTCTTATTCTGCTTATGCTTGTTAGGTTTTGTAATTCTTGTCTTCCGTTTAGCAGTTTGTGTATTGCTCTGTAGCGCGCATTGAAATAGTCTATGAAATCCTGGACTGATCTTTTTTTAGGCAGTTCGTCGTATTGCCAGGTTATTTTGACCGAGCTGTTGGTTTGTTTGGGTGCTATTAGTTCTTGTGGGTGGGTTCCTGTTGTGAGCGCGTTGTGCCATTGGTCTACAATGTTTGGCTGGCTTAGTCTGTTGAGGACGTCTCTATTGACGAGTATGTTGTTTCTTAGGAATATTCCTACTATTTCTTTTTTTTTCAGGAGGTGTTCCACGTTAACCCTAGTTCTTCGCTTAGTATGCTTTTGACTTTTTGTGTTATGGCGTCGTTTGTGCCTAGTGTTATCTCTCGTGTTCTGCCGTATCTGCCTTTGCTGATTACTTTTGCGTTGATAATTCCGAGCATGTCTAGTTCTGCTATTACATCGCTGATTCTTCGTTGTGTTAACGGCCTTAGTCCTGCTATGTCGCAGTATTTTTCGTATAATTGGTATATGTCTCCTGTGAACACTCCGTTTTTTTGTTGGCAACTGTCGATTATTGCTAGTAGTGCTGCTTGGAATTGTTTGGGTTGTGCTGCTACTATGTCTAGTACTCTGTCTCTTTCGATTTTTTCTTCTGCGTGGTCCAAGTGTTTTATGTGTACTTTTGTGCTGTTGTCTCGTTCTGCTAGTTCTGCTGCTACTCTTAGTAGTTCTAGTGCTCTTCGTGCGTCTCCGTGTTCTCTTGCCGCGTATGCCGCGCATTTTTCTGTTAGTCCTTCGTCTAGTGTTTCTGGTCTGAATGCTTGGCTGGCTCGTTGTTGTAGTATGTCTTGTATTTGGAGTGCGTTGTATGGTGGGAATATTAGTTCTTCTTCGCTTAGGCTGCTCTTTACTCTTGGATCTAGTTGGTCCGTAAACACTAGATCATTTGATATTCCGATTAGTGTGATTTTGGCGTTTTTTAGCTCGCTGTTTATTCGTGTTAGGTTGTACAGTAGTTCGTCTCCTGCTTTTCCGACTAGTTGGTCTACTTCGTCTAGTATTAGTATTAGGTTGTGTTTTTCTTTGTCTATTGTATTGAAGAATATGTGGTAGACTTCGTCTGTTGGCAGTCCTGTTGGTGGTATTTCTCTGCCGTATTCGCGTAATAGTTGTGCTACAAGTCTGTATTCTGTGTCTGCTAGTTTTTTGAGTTTGCAGTTTAGGTATATTATTTTTAGCGGTATTTTTTTCTGTTGTGCTACCGCGCATAATTGTTGTGCTGTATACCTTACTGTTAGTGTTTTTCCGCTGCCTGTTTTTCCGAATATGAATATGTTGCTTGGTTTGTCTTCTCGTAGTGCTGGTGCTAGTATGTTTGCTATTTGTTGTATTTGTTCGTCTCTGTGTGAAATATGTTCTGGTGTGTAGTTTGATTGTAGTGCGTTTTTGTCTTTGAATAATGGTTGCTTTTGTATGTATGTTTCAAAGAAATTTACCAACCCCTTTTCTTTCATTTAATCACCTTTCAACTATCTAACCACCCTTTTAGACCTTTGTGTCCTGTGGAACTACACCCTGCTTTATTTATAAACCTTGTGTTTGGCCTCACCCCCTCATTTCCAATGGAGTTTCTGTTGTTCGCGATGTGTTGTC
>JACQMY010000018.1 GCA_016203305.1 Candidatus Woesearchaeota archaeon | reverse complement strand
GAAGCCATCTCGCAGTTTGTAGTTGGTAGTATGTAGTTTGTAGGGCGAAGGCGGAAAGAAGAAGAAAACGGGCTCGCTGGGATCCCTCCGAAGCTCGCGAAGCTGAGCGAGGAGGGACAGCCGCGAAGTGGCTGGACTTCGAATCCCACTTGAACAGAACACGTAAAGCACAGAGTGCATTAACGTAAACGGGCTCGCTGGGATTCGAACCCAGGTCGCGGGGTATCCTGCAACGCTTTGCTCATATCATCGCGAGCGCTGACCGAAGCCCCGTATCCTATCCACTAGACTACGAGCCCTTTTGTTATTGCGTAGCTAACAACTCCTTAAAAGGTTTGCTTAGAACTCTTCCTTAACTTTCATCAATCGCGTTAAGTAGCCAGCAACAGAATTCTTAATCTTCTTGCTCGCACCGCCGATAAGCTCAGCAGTAACCTTCTTGTTCTCTTCAAATTTAGTAGAACACTTGTCCCTGCTCTGCTTGATAATATCAGTAGTCAACCTTTTGATCAATTGCGTCTTAATTCTTCCCATATCTTCAAGGGCAGAGCAGGGATTTAAAAAGCTTTCGTAACCCGTTTTAACCCCGAAGCAAACTTCCCAACCCATGCAGCGCTATGAAATAAATTTACGCAAGAGAACCGCGACAATAGTCGGCAGAGTCGATCAAGACATGAACCCGCTTGAGCTCAAACTAAAACTTTCAGATCTCAAACCCGTTGGAAACCCTGTCAGCATCACTGCAAGAGACGATGTCGACTTCTACACCCAAGCAATTCCAGCAATCCCGCCGGATGCCAATGCGTTCCACCGCACGAAAAAAGGAGGAGTATGGGCAATGCTGTCCACGTTCTTCGATGGAGAATCAACATATGATGTCAGCTTCTACCGGCTCAACCAATAATCCTAGCAGGCGCACACTTACGACATAACAAAGCGAGTCTAGAGAGCTTTTGCCAACCTCATCTTAACCTGTCCCTCAAGCACTCCGTCCTGAAAGTCAACAGTGGCTCCTCCGGCAAAATTCCTCAGCAGCCGCAACCTTTCGAGGCAATAGAAAAGTTCACGAGACTGCAGGCCACCATGAAACTCATGCTGCTCAAACGCGGGATCAAGAGCATGAGCAGAGACCAGTGCATGGAAAGAAGTCCATGAACGCGCCAGTTCCATAACGCCGTCACATAATGAGGGAAGGTCCTCCAAAACAGACTGCATTGAATACAACTGAATACCAATATCTCGCACAATATTCAAGCTACCAGACCTGCATCCAACAAGAGCAATCCCTTCTGCAACTTTTGCCAGCTGAGAGAGAAACGCAATGTCAACTTGCGCATCAAAAACAACGACTCCTCCTTTAACGCGTGAAAGAAATTCCTCGCGATCCATCTACATCTCCATCGGAGCAGAAATACCCAACAAGTATAAGCCGTTCTCCAGAACTTGACGGGCTGCCTCGATCAAGGTCAAACGGGCCTTCTTCAACTCCTCGTTCTCCTCCTGCAAGCACGGGCAAGCGTGATAAAACTCGTTGAAAGCCCTGCCAAGCTCGATCAAGTATTGAGCAAGCACGTGCGGCTTGAATTGCTGCAATGCGTCTCCAACCCTATCAGGAAAATGAGCAAGCAACTTAACAACACGATCCTCAGTCACATGTTTTAACGTCAAGAAGTCAACATCAGCTGACGGCTTAAGCTTCTGTTTTTTTGCTTTTTCCACAATGCTTGCCGCCCTGGCATGAGTGTACATCAAATATGGACCAGTGTCGCCCTCGAATGAAAGAATGCGCTTCAGATCAAATTGGACATCCTTCACACGATCGTTCAACAAGTCGCCAAACACTATCGCGCCAACACCCACTGAACGCGCAACCTCATCCTTATTCCTAAGATCAGGATTTTTCTCCTGAATGGTCTTCAATGCAAGAGAAATAGCGTCCTTCAAAACGTCCTCCATCAAGACAATCCTGCCCTTGCGCGTTGACAACTTGCCCTCAGCAGTCATGTACAAACCAAAAGAAACGTGCATGAAATTCTCCTTCGGATGACCAAGAATGTCCATTAAAGCAAATAATTGCTGAAAGTGTTGAGCCTGCTCGTGGCCAACAACATACAAAACCTTGTCTGCGTGCAGCTCGTGAACACGGAATAACAAGGCAGCAATGTCACGACTTGCATATGTCGAGCTTTCATTGCTTTTGCGCAACATCAATGGAGCCTCAAAACCCTGCAATCTAACAATCAGCGCGCCCTCGTGAAGCTCTGTCACTCCTTTCTTTCGCACATGCTCAATCGCCTCCTCAACCTGCCTTGCAGAATCAGCCTCGCCGCTATAACTATCAAACTTTGCACCCATAACCTCATAAATCCTCTTGAACTCGACAATGCTATGACTTTTGAATAAACCCCACAACTCAACAGCTTGCGTGTCGCCCTTTTCCAATTTGACAAACCACTCCCGTGCCTTATCCTGCAAAGCAGGATCTTTCTCTGCTTCTGCATGGAATTTCACGTACAACGAAACAAGATATTTGATTGGCTCCTTGTCAAGATCCTTATGATTCCCCCAAGTGAGAAATGCATAAATCATAGCGCCAAACTGAGTGCCCCAATCGCCCAAATAGTTCAACCTGGCAACTTTAAATCCCCTGCATTCCAACATTCGCGCGATGCTCTCGCCAATAATCGTGCTGCGCAAATGACCAAAATGAAACGGCTTGCCAATGTTAGGATGGGAGTAGTCAATAGCGACAAGCTTGCCCTTGCCCTCGTCCTTGCTTCCAAACCTTTTCTTTTCTTTCAAAACCTCGCTGATGATATTCTTCGCAACCTTGCCAGGGTGCAAGAAAAAATTAACATAAGGACCTGTTGCGGTTATTCTGTCAACAACTTCAGGCTTGTGCAAAGACTTTGCCAAGTCCTGAGCGATCTGCACTGGAGACTTTTTGAAATCTTTAGCAAGAGAAAAACAAGGAAACGCAAAGTCACCAAGCTTTGGATCCGGAGGAACTTCCAATTTTACCTCGCCTTTCACGGACTTCTCAAGGATCTGGATGATGTCTTGTTCGAACATATCACGAGCACTGCACTGCAGTCTTATAAAAGTATAGGATGAAGGTTGTAGGACGAAGGGTGAAGGAAGAAGGCATTAGGTTGTAGGCATTGGGCATTAGGATGAAGGGTGAAGAACGAAGATAGAAGTCCTTCAACCTTATACCTTCATCCTCGCTATTCTTCATCCTTCCGCCTTCTGCCTTCGCCCTGTCCAAGGTAGCCACTCGGAATCGGTCATAAAGCTTTAAAAGTAAGTAAGACATATAAATAGAAGGAAAACATTTAAAAGTAATGTAAGCAATATAGAGTTTGGAGACGCTATGAGGATCGTGATATTGACCATCGTGCTGGCAATAATTGCTACTAGTGTAACCGCATACAGCGGATCGTTTGCAACCACCCCACCACTCCCAGGGGGACCGAATTCAAACACAGTCACCAATTTTGACGTTGACACACGCAACGGCAACAACCCACAAACACTTCAGACCAACCTCAATTACGTCTACCAAATCATCATCCAGACAACCACTCCTATCACCAGCAACCTCCTCATTACTGAGAACCCAAGTTCAGGCCAGTCAGGAGACGGAAGCTTCTCGTTCACCGTGCCCCAAAGACTCCAAGACGAGCTCGTCCAAGCAACCATCTACTTCTGGGGACCAGACCAGGCAACACTAACTGTCGACCACGTACACCAAGGACAAACAACCGAGACACTCACTGCGGCAAGAGCAGAACCACCACAAACAGATGCGCAAGGAAGAGTACTCTGGGTAATCACCACCACCAGCTTCTCAGAATTCTTTCCAAATGGAGTTCCAGCACCCATCCGCGATAACGCACCTTTCTACACATACATGGCAATAGTAGCAATTGCAGCGCTATCCGCAACACTCCTATTCAAAACAGAGTAAAATGCTCTCAGAACTCCTCCTCGGACTACAAATCATCATACTCATGTACTTCTGCTACTTCGGAGTATACAACTACATCTATAGCTTCGCAAGCCTCAAGAGAATACGGCTAAAAACAACAACGCCATCAAACAAAAAAGTAGCAGTAGTCATAGTCTCATTCAACGAAAAAGAAGTGCTCGCAGACACAATAAAAAGCTGCGAAGAACTAAGCTACCAGAACAAAGTCATAATTGTTGGAGACGACAGCAATGATGGACAAACATACCCTTTCCTGCTATCGATAGCACAGCAAAAAAAATGCAAACCACTCCATGATGCGCCATTCATAAACCACGAAAAAACAGAAGTCCTGGAATCACCTGATTTCGTAATCTTCCATCGTAAAACAAACGAAGGCTTCAAAGCAGGCAACCTCAAGGAACTTGAACGCTACCTACACGCACGCGGTTTTGAATACATGTTCCTGCTAGACGCAGACTACCGCCCGCAAAAAAACGCCATAGAACGATCACTTGCCATCCTGGAAGCAGACAATAAACTTGCCTTTGTCCAGACAAAACGAGAATATTACCACGGCACCATGAATCATCTTCAAAGATGCCTAACCCTTAATGAGGAAAGCTGCTATTTTGTCGACCTCATAGGAAGGCAAGCATTAAACGACCCTATACTTTTCACAGGTTGCTGCACCCTCTTCCGCCTTAAACACCTTGCAGACGCTGAAGGATTCAGACCAGGCCACCTAACAGAGGACATCGACCTCACCAACAGAATATACCTTCTAGGCCACAAAGGCGCATACTTACCCACAGTAAAAAGCGAAGGAGAAGTCCCACCAAACTACCAGGCATACAGAAAACAACAAGAAAGATGGGCAATGGGAACAGCACACACCTTGCGCGACCACTTTAGCAAAATTGTAAAAAGCAAGAAACTAACGCTTAAAGAAAAACTCGGACTGATAAGACAGGACGGCTACTACAGCAGCGCGGTGGCAATAGAACTCAGCATTCTATTAGCGCTATGCTCATTGTTCTTTCTCAGTGCGAACACCGACAACTACCAAGCAG
Organism: Candidatus Woesearchaeota archaeon; assembly: GCA_016203305.1. Classification (GTDB taxonomy): domain Archaea; phylum Nanobdellota; class Nanobdellia; order Woesearchaeales; family ARS49; genus SURF-65. The sequence continues at coordinate 16,875 of JACQMY010000018.1, read as the reverse complement.
TCCTCTACCGCTATTACCTTCAATACATCGGACTGCCGTACACTATTCTTTTGTTTCTGGCGCTAGCAAGCAACTTTCTGCCACTCCTAATCACAATCGTCAAGAAAAAAGAATATGAAAACCTAATCTTTATTCCCTATGCAACCTGGCTCTCATGGAGTCTGCTTCATACTTATTTCATCGCAAACATCAAAGTATTCCTGCGCAAAAGACAAAACTGGTTCCTAACACCAAAAACAAACCGCAAAAACATCCGAATACAACTAAAGAAAAGTCACACTCTTAAAATTGCAAACGCGGCAACCCTTGCAATGCTCATCACAGTCTACTGGCTTGAATGGAGCAAACTCGGCTGGCTGGACCCCTACGCATTCTTCTGGATACCCTCGCTCGTAGTAGGAGTGGTTCATAGTTAGGCAGCAGGATGTAGGATGAAGGCAAGGATGTAGGGTGAAGGACGAAGGTGGAAGAAGGAGATGCGGATGAAGTTTACAGACAGATAGCCCTTACCAGCATTATGTTCGTCATTCACTATTCGTAACGAACATTTATAACATTCATCTGCAAAGATAAACACATATGCGCAAGGCACAATTTCCAGTGATGAGCATAGCTTTCCTGCTCATATTCGTAGTTTTTGCAACAATGCTAGCAGCACTATTCCTCTGGCCAGCAATCGAGGTCATTGTTAACATCGGAATACTATATCTTGTATTTCTACGAGTTAGCGCGCAGATAAGGAAATACAAACGTGAACAAGAATACGCAATAGCATTTGTTGCAAGCTTGATTGTCCTTTTGCTGGCAGGCAACCTGTTGCCTCTCTGGAAAATTACCACCTTATCCCTGTTCACAATCCTTTTTGCAGAGCTTTATCGAATGATGGAAGCAAGAGTTTGAGCGCTTTCTATAATTTATATAATTCATTACTTGACAGTAACTCCAAGATAGAAAGCTATATAAACAACCCCCTCGCAAGCAACATAATGATCAAATGTCAACGCTGCGGAACAGGAGTCCGAAGTTACTCCCCAATGCGCAAATGGTGCGTGGACTGCCGCAGAATTGTTTCTCTGGAACAAGCAAAAGAACGAAAGTTAGGCAAATGAATCCACCGAACTATTTCGCAATGAAAGCCCGCGTCCTGCGCGCAGACCCCCTCGACAACCGATGGCTCATTGAATACGAATGCCATGAGTTTATTGTCAGAACTGGACAAGAATTTGGCAGAATAAACGTGCATGCACCTGATGGCACTTCAAACCTTGGTTACGTACATCACGCGTCAGCAGACGGAGGATCGCTCTGGCTGCGCGACGATGCCCATCGCGATACTACTCACGGCGAATGTGTTGCAGAGTATAATCGAGGCCGGAGAGGAAGAGACCAGCAAGGTTACACTATTATTCCCGTACAGCGCGGATTAATTCTCTTTGGCAGGAATGAGATAGAAAAACACCCACTTGATTTTCTCGTCGAAGCAATTGTCCAACAACAAGGCAAACGCGCGTAACATTGTAAAGTTTACAAAAAAGTCTCTCTCCTTGATCGATTCTCCGGACGCAACCGGAAACTTTCCGGAAATTCTCTCGACGGGATTAAAAACAATTGTTGTTGAACAATAAATGCGATGGGCGCAACAAAAATCATCGAAAAACTCCCAACAGAACAATACCTTGATTGGGTGCAAACACGCAGTATTAAAATCAACCCACACGCGTTGTTCAGACTCAGTGATGCCCAAAGAAAGGTTTTTAAAGAAGAAGAGCTGATAAAGACGATGAAAAACGAAACGCCTTGCCTTGTTGGCTTGCAGAAAAACGGCAACTATGCAACCTTTTCCAGACGAAATAAAGAATATCGGAGAATCGTTTTTACACTCGACGAAAAGACCATTGAAGTCGTTACATTTTATGATACTGACACATTGCCGCAACTCACAAAATGAAAAAACAACTCAACGCTAAAGGAAAAGGGGTCTTTGATTACGATTACAAGCAAGATACGCTCTTCTTCAAGATCAAAGACAGGGAATACGCAAAATCAATTGATTTCGACGAAATAGTTATCGACATCGACAAAGAAGACTATATTACAGGAATACAGATATTTAACGCATCAAAAATCTTCAAACTCGACAAAAAAGAGCTCCGAAACATCAAATACTTTGAATTTGATACCCGCGTGGAACACAACACAATCAGCATACGCCTCCTCTTCAACTACATACGAAGAAACAAAGTACATGTGGAACGAGGCCAAAATCTCACCTTCCCAGCGGCATCGCCACTCACCGACTCAAAGACATTATGCACTGTTCCTGCATGAAGAGTTCCGAATGATTTAAAAAGCGTCTCCTGAAGAATTCTTCCATGCAAAAAGTATGCGTCAAAAGCTTCGGCTGCAGTGCAAATGTTGCAGAAGGAGAAATAATAAAAGGCCAGTACTCACAAGAATCACAGCTAGTTGAAGACGAAAAAGAAGCGGACGCCATTGTTCTCAACATTTGCACGGTCAAAGGAGACAAAGGAGCCCTTGACGAGATAAAAAAACTAAAACAACAACACCCAGACAAGAAACTGGCAATAGCTGGATGCATCACGCCAAGCATTGTTGCGCCAATCAAACAAATAGATCCGACAGCAATACTCGTAAACACGCACAACATAACAAACATCATTGACTTTGTGAATACAAAAACAGACGCGTTGCAACACGCAAAACCAATCAAACTATTACAACCACGCGTACGAACAAACCCTGTGGTTGGAATTGCCCCTGTATCCTCCGGCTGCCTTGATGCCTGCGCATTCTGCAGCACCCGCCTTGTAAAAGGACCGCTCTTCAGCTTCCCGCCAGAAATAGTCGAACAAGAAGTAAAAAAATGTGCTGAAGAAGGCTGCAAAGAAATATGGATAACCGGACAAGATACTTGTTGTTACGGGTTTGACAGAAAAACAAATCTTGCACAACTGCTCAAGAGACTAGTTGAGATTCCCGGAACGTTCAAAATCCGCGTTGGAATGGGAAACCCAAGACACCTGCCAAAATACCTGCATGAACTTGTCGAAATCATGAAGAATGCCAAGATATTCAAGTTCTTACACATACCACTGCAAACAGGAAACAATGAAGTATTGAAATCAATGAGAAGAGGGCACAATGTTCAACAGTTCAGAGACATTATCGCCGCATTCCGAAAAGAAATACCTGATATCACGATAAGCACGGACATAATAGTAGGCTACCCTGGAGAAACCGAGCAACAATTCCAAGACACCATGAAGCTAGTTGAAGAATTGCAAATAGACAACATCAACATCTCAAGATTTGCAGCACGACCAGGAACACCAGCAGCAATCATGAAAAACCAAGTGCATGGAAACATATCAAAAGAAAGAAGCACCAGACTGGCAAAACTCTACAAGGAACAAAGTTTGAAACTCCACCAAAAATGGATCGGATGGGAAGGAGAAATCATCATTGACGAAAAAGCCAAAGAAGGCATGGCAGGAAGAAACGACAGCTATAAGACCGTGATCGTGCGAGAAAACCTGCCACTGGGAAGCGTTGCGAGAGTAAAAATTGTGGACGCGCAAGCGTTTTGCCTTATCGGGAAACTTAATTGATTACCACATCAGATGATTCAACCAGTTTCCAACAACTTGCTCTACCTTTTCCTCATAACCACAAAAACAATGATCCGCCTTTGGAATAATCATTTCCTTGCTATAAGGATGAGCGAACTTCTGACCCAAAACCTTCAACATCCTCCCTGGAGACATCGCGGCAAACTCCTCTTTCGCGCCAAACAAAGAAAGAACAGGAACCTTAATCTTGGAAGCTGCCTTCATCCTGCCCTCATAATTGAATAAGTTGCCCTCGATACTTCCCGGGCGCAACAACTCATAATACCGCTTCGCGCTAAAATAAGAAGGCTCGACCTCGGTCGGCATCAACTCCTTGCCCTTCCCAGCCCGCACGAGTTTCCTTGCAATCTCTAAAGTATCATTGAACTTACGCCTGCCCAACTTTTTGATCTGATAATTCAGATCATCAGCAGGAGCAAACAACAACAACCCCTTCACAGCAGGATTGCTCTTCCTATACTGATAATAAGTAATCTTCTGACAACCCGTGCTGTGGCCAGACAAAATGAAATTCTTATAGCCACGCTTTTGCAGCAATTTCAAAGCTGCATGGATATCCAACACGCAATCCTTGAAGTTCTCAAAAGAAGTGCCAACAGTTCTATAACTCAAATGCTCCTTCAACCTTGTGAAAACAGTAATAGTGCCCATACCCCTAGTGTTCATAGTGAAAAAAGCCATGTTGTTCTCATGAGCTGCTCGCATAATGCTATCAACCAAGCTCAACCCAACAAAGTTATCAGTCATTCCATGCACGTGCACCACACACGTCTTAGACTTCTCAGGAGCAGACAACAAACCCTCCAATTGCACTCTATCCAACGCGTCAAAACTAATAAGCTCACCGTACAATCGAGTATAACTTGCCATTAACCCAAATACCCCCACGTGTGCAACTTGTCAGAATCAGTAAACCACCGCTCGCCAATATCAGTACGGTAAAACATGTTCGGAATCATAATGTTCCTAACGCGCTGGTACACCTGCTTTCTCGCCTCATCCATCGTCTGACCCGAACCAGTAACCACTAAAGCATAGCCAGAATAGCCAGCAAGACGCCAGTCACCCTCAACCAATTTCACGTCACCCAAATGCAAGCCTTCATCCGACTTCTTCCTAAACATTATCGTCGCGTCCTCAGAATATTTCTTGAACGCAGCAGTATCGTAAAAAGGAAAAGGAGGAACTGCTATGACAACACACACTTGAAAACCCTTCTTCGTTTTCAAATCAAATGGCTTTTTATTCGCAAGTGCGTACAAAAACTCACCCCACTGCGAAGTTACTCCCTCGATGTGCAAACTGATAGTCGGATAACCAAAACGAGTAGTAAACTCCAAAGGATGAATCCCCTTATTGTTCACAATACAATTAAGATCCACATAACCAACATACCCAGACTCACGCAACATCGGCAAAACTTTTACCAATGTCTCGTTGAAAATCCTGTTCGGAGGAGCCCAGTAACAAACTGTGCCCATTTCCCCCGTAGAGGGACCTATATCTCCTGGAAACATCCGTTTGTGCTCAAAGTTCACATTGATCGGCATGACAAAATCCTGCCCATTGAAAAACGCTCCAACAGCCACTTCCACACCAGACGCATACTTCTGCAGTTGAAAACCAGTAATCTTCTTCGCCCATGCCTTTTTGTAAAGCTCAAGAACTTGCAACACGTCCTTGCCATCCTCTTCCTGACCAACATAAAGAAGCTCCTTCTCACCAGTCTTTGACGTTGGCTTAAGCACGTACCTTCCAGGGTTCTTCCTCACAAATTCTATTGCCGGATCAAAATCGTCAAAATCCCAATGCGGAAGAACATTCACGCCAACCTTTCTCAGCTCCTGCTGGCCAAACTCACGGTCCTCTTCTAGCCTGTCCGTGTACGCAGAACCACCGATAACCGCCTTCCCCTCCTTCCTCAGCTTGTCAGCTGCATCGCCAAAAAAGACATCATCAAAAATGATCACATCCGCCCAATCCTTCAACGCCTTCCAATCATCACACTTCTCCACAAAACCATCACAAACATCACGAGAAGCCTTCTCGCCAATAAAGTACTTCACCTCATGACTCTCGTTCTTAACAACCCACGCAAGGTCTCCAATCAACGCCTCTTCTGAAACGAAGAGGAATTTCTTCTTGTCACCTTTTTCCATTCTGCAATCAAAGAGCGGATTGGTATTTAAACGTTGGGCTTGCCACAAAGAAATTTAAACCCAAAGCACAACCACCAATCCATGACGGACAGAAAGACCAGCAGTAAAGTCGCAATTGCGCTTGCCGCAATCGTCGGCTTCATTGGTCCCTGCGCGCGGGAAAGCCCAAAAGTCTACCGCAACTTCTGCGATCGAGTCGCCCGCATGCAACTCCTCTCAAAAGTGCAGCAAAACAAGTTCGACATGATAACCAAAGAACTCGAAGAATCAGTATCCAAGAACCGATTTGACGATGCCATCCACCAGATCAAAACACTCAGCCAACTCATCAATGACATAGTGCCAACCACCGCACCTGAGCAGGCAGACACGCTCATCAAATTCGGAAAAGTCCTTGCAGACCTCGAAACTGAAGTAATAACAAAGAAAGGCTACTTTGGCATGTACGGAAACGATTGGAAAGACTTCTGGGAGGCGGATGAAGCAGCAAAATCGATCGAAGAGCTCTCAGGAGCTTTCAAGGAACTCGAAGGCAAGATGGATGATTTCCTCCGCGCACTCGACAACACCCTTGAGGATACCGGAAAGATGAGGCATAAGCTCGAGCAACACAACAGGCACGCACCCAAAGAACATCCTGGCTGGCCAAGCGAGTTCCGCAAACAAACCGGTATGAATGAGCGCGTCCATGACTGGTGCGATACGCGGGAAAGAATGTTCGCAGGAATCGTACGCAAAATGCCCGAAACGCGGCACAGGATAGAAAACATCATCGGTGAACTCGAGCGCATCAGAGAACTCGCCTCGTAACCAATACATTTTTTAAGCCAATAACACCACAGCAATAAAAAGGTGATCATATGCCCAAAGCAGATATTGGAAGTGGAAAAAAAGCAAGCGTGAAAGATTTTGAAAAACTCCAGCTTCGGATTGGAACAATCGCGAGCGTCAAGAAACATCCAAAAAAAGACAGCCTTTACGTGCTGATAGTGGACACTGCAGCAGCAGACGAAGACATACAAGTCGTTGCATCACTCGCAGACTATTATAAAATTGATGAACTACTCGGCAAACAAGTCGTTGTCGTATGCAACCTTCCGCCTGAGAATGTGCACGGAGAAGAAAGCCAAGGAATGCTACTCGTTTCCCAAGCAGGCAAAAAAACAGTGCTAATTGGACCACACGCAAAATGCCCAGAAGGAGCAAAAGTCAGCGGCATAATGAACGGAACATTCCATCACCACGAGAGGAACTAAGCGAGTAGTTTGTAGTAAGTAGTGTGTAGTACTACAAACAACTAACCACACACTACAAACCACCATGGGACAATTTGCTTACGACATCAGAGGAGTCTACCCAGACGTTGTCAACGAAAAAACCGCGTACAACGCAGGCAGGGCAGCAGCACTGTTTCTAAAAGCAAAAAACGCAATAGTCGGCAGAGACTGCAGAACAAGCTCGCTAGCACTCAAAAAATCACTCATCTATGGACTAACAGACCAAGGATGCAACGTCATCGACATAGGATACTGCAACACACCAATGACCTATTACGCCAGCAACAAACACCACACCCTGATGATCACGGCATCGCACAATCCAAAACAATACAACGGCGTCAAAATAACAAGAAAAGGCGTTGAACCAATCGGCAGCCACAACGGGCTTGACAAGATCGAACAAAAAATGAACGCGTGCCACTTTCCAAACCCAAAAAAACTCGGCAACATCACAGTCAAAAACATACTTCCAGAATACGTACGCGCTGTGCGAAAACTCGTCAACGGACACTACACGCCACTAAAAGTCCTAGTCGACTGCGGCAACGGAATGGCAGCACACGTCGTGCCACACCTTTTCAAGGGACTGCCTGTTAGATACAAACTATTAGACGGAGTCATGGACGGAACCTTCCCAAACCACACACCAAACCCAGCAATACCAGAAAACACCAAAGACCTCGAAAAAGCAGTCAAAAAAGGAAAATACGACCTGGGCATAGCATATGACGGCGATTGCGACAGAGTATACTTTGTAGATGAAAAAGGCAAACGCGTCAGGCCGGAGTTTGCGTTATTGCTCTTCGCAAAAAGACACATGAAAAAAGGACAAGTACTTGTCAGCACGGTAAACAGCAGCAGAATAGTACAAGAACAAGCAAGAGCCTGGGGATACAAACACTATCCGAGCCAGATCGGCCACACTGAAATACCGCGCGCCATGAAAAAACACCAAGCAACATTTGCCGCAGAAATAACCGGCCACTTCTACTTCAAAGCATTCCACTACGCAGACTCAGGAGACATCAGCACATTAATGATGCTAGACATTCTATCACGCACGAATAAAAAACTCAGCCAACTAGTTGGACAGTTCAAAAAATACGCAACAAGCGAAGAACTCAACTATCAGGTCAAAAATCCAGAAAAAACATTCAAACGTGTTGAAAATGCGTACAAAAACTGCAAGCACGTCAACGCCACTAAAATACCAGAAGAACACCCTCGCACGTGCACGATCCACCAACTTGACGGAATATCGGTAGATGCAGGAGACCACTGGTTCAACCTGCGCATCAGCAAAACAGAAGGATTTGTACGCCTGAACGTAGAAGCCAAAAACAAACAAAAACTAACGCGCGCTATCAAGAACCTTGCAAGACTCGTCCACTAGCAACTTGTTCTTTGCAGCAACAGACAACCACTCCAACGGTCGAATATTATAGGAACGTTGACCGCGCCTTCTGTCAGACGAGATCTCACACGTCATCCTACGCTGACCACCCATAACGCAACCACGCGCGGAAAGAGAATATAGCGCGTTTGACATTTTGACCAGTTCGCGACGCTCCTCTGCCGAACACAAACAGCCACCCAACTCCCGAACAACACCCGCATCCAAATATGGAACGAGCAATTTCAACACATACGCGAAACCAAACACGTCATCATACATGTCAAACCGAGGCAAAGGACGCTCAGACAGAAAATCAAGCAGATTCATCTCCCGGGGTACGGCAAGATCGCACCGCAAAGACGCATTCGCACCAGACACATCCGGAACAGGATCACATTTTCCGTGCTCTATTGCATGCTCAGGAGTATCAGGCATGTACAGAACGCAATGATTGCTATCACCCTGACGAGCAACAACCGCAAGATTAACAGTACACAGATCCCCTAACTCATTTGCACTATACACCCATGCCCTCATATCGGCCACACCGAGAATACCATAATAAAAGCCTTTGCCAAACATTTATAAACACCCCAAGTTCTTGCCGACGTGATGGTCAAAAAGAAGAAAGAAGAGTCAAAAACAGAAGAAAAAGAACACAAAAACCGCAAGGAAGACCACAAACACGAAGAACACGCTTCTCAAATACAGCCAGAAATTAACATCGGCATGATTGGTCATGTTGACCACGGCAAAACAACACTAGTGCAAACGCTAAGCGGAAAATGGACAGACACGCACAGCGAAGAAATAAAGCGTGGAATCACCATCAGACTAGGCTATGCAGACGTCAACTTCTACCACTGCCAAAAATGCGAAGGAACGGACAAATACGGAGTAACACCAACCTGCCAAAAATGCAACACGCCAGCACAATTCTTGCGAAAAATCTCACTTGTTGATGCGCCAGGCCACGAAAGCCTAATGGCAACCATGCTCTGCGGAGCAAACATAATGGACGGCGCGCTATTACTCGTATCAGCATCAGAAAGCTGCCCACAACCACAAACCAGAGAACACCTACAAGCACTTGAAATAGTAGGAATTGACAATCTGATAATAGTCCAAAACAAAATAGACACTGTAAAAGAAGACCAAGCCATCAAGAACTACCAAGAAATCAAAGAATTCATCAAAGGAACAAAATTCGAAAACGCCCCAATCATACCAATAAGCGCGCTTCACGGCATCAACATAGACATGCTAGTACAAACAATACAAGAACGATTCAAAACACCAGAACGCAACCTAGAAGCCCCACCACAAATGTTCGTAGCCAGAAGCTTTGACATAAACAAACCAGGAACAACACCAGACAAAATGGTCGGTGGAGTAATCGGCGGAAGCCTGAAACAAGGCAAACTTCTAGCAGGCAGCGAAATAGAAATCGTACCAGGTTATGAAGTCCAAGAAAAAAACCAGAAAATCTGGAAACCACTCAAAACAAAAGCGTTAAGCATCGTGACCGGAGGCCAAAACGCCAAACAAACAGTGCCAGGAGGCTCGATAGCCATCATGACCACGCTAGACCCAAGCGTGGTTAAAAGCGACAAGCTTGTCGGAAGCATAGTTGTACTGCCCGGAAAAGCGCCCCCAGTCTGGTACGAATTCAAACTCGAGCCACACCTCCTTGAACGAGTAGTGGGCGCAAAAGACAAACTTGTAGTTGATCCAATCAAGCTAGGAGAATTACTAATGTTAAACGTAAACTCAGCAGCAACAGTAGGAGTGGTCAAAGAACTCGGCAAAAACGTAGTAAACTGCTCACTCAAAAAACCTGTCTGCGCAGACAAAGGAGCAAGAGTAGCAATCAGCAGAAACCTAGGACAAAGATGGCGACTGATTGGGTACGGAATAATCAAGGCATAAGCCATACAGACTAATCCAATCATAATCTTATTTTAATTCGATTTCAAACCTGGCAGATTTTATCGACGATAAACCGCAAAGCCAAAGTACTTATAAGTACCTTTGAAGTACCAAAAAGCACTTCTCACACAACATCAAACGCGCTTAAAAAAAGTTTAACTCATGCTTGAGCAACCATTTCTGATCCCTTACAACTGGACCAAACTAACTTCTCAACTCGCTCGCAAAGGTGAAGTATTGTCCTGTTTTCAGGTTCAATAGCTTACTGCCCCGTATCTGCATAGGGCACATATCAAAATGTGTTTCGCCATTTTGATCGATTGTTATGTTTCCGATGAGCCCAGCAAATGTGCCCATGCCAAGCAAGCTCTCTTTAATATCACCATCAGCACCAGATGCTTGCTTCAGCAGCCTGATACTGTCATACCCAAAGAGACTGAAAAAGTCAGGCAGCTTACCATATTTGTTGTGGAATGCATCCACATATGTTCTTGGCAATGGGTTACAGAATGCACTGCTGTAAATGCCGTTCACAAGTGTCCCTGATTTGCCAATGACCTCTTCGGTGGTGATTGTTCCAACTGCAAGAATTGCTATATCTTCAGGGAAGCCTGTCTCCTCCATTTGGTGCAGAGCAGTCAGAATCTCGAAATCAAGTCCAACGACGTAGATGGCATCCGGATGCATGGCTGCTATCTTGAGCAGTGAAGTCTTGAAGTCCTGGTTCGCGAATGGAAACCCTTCATGAAGCAACACAGATCCGCCATTTTCATTGACAATATCCGTAAATACATCATCATAGCTATATCCAAATGCACTATCTGAGAATAGCGTTGCAAATGTTGACAAGTTCAATTCTTCAGTAGCGTATTCTGCCATAGTGGCCGCGTCTATCTCTGCGTGGGTGAAATATCTGAACGTATAACTGCCCAGTTCTGGAATTCCATCCGCTGAAGTGATGGTAGCAATTATGGGGATTTGATACTGTTCTGCAAGTGGAGCAATAGCTTCCACGCCTGTTGCTACGACTACTGCATCCGGCACGTCTTCAACAACCATTTTTTGAAACGCAGTCACTGCGGTCTTGGTGTCCCCTAAACTATCTTCGCTAACAAGAGTGATCGACGCATTTTGCTGTTGAATGGCTAGGAGCGCCCCTTCCCTCAAGCTTTCGCCAATCATAGCTGCGGGCCCAGTCATTGGAGCGATTAACCCAATTGTAAGTTCTTCTTTTGAAGAAAACACGCAGCTTGTAAGGATCAAAAGATGTAGAACTACAAGGCATGCGGTCTTTGGATGATAATTGCCTGTCATTTTCTACCTTTTGGTTACCAGATGTCAGTTGTTACAACACCAAGTTATCTAATCCATTTACTACCAAAGTAGGCAGTAAATAGAAAAGTTTATATTGAGTCAGAACGCAACACTTCAACATGGCACATGAAGAACTGCTCGAGACGATCGGCCTGACTGCTTGGGAAGCCAGAACATACTTGGCGCTCCTGGAATTGGGCAGTACAACGACTGGCCCGTTAGTGAAAAAGTGTGGAGTGCCCCAATCCAAGATCTATGCAGTTCTTGAATCGCTTATCAGGAAAGGACTTGTTAACTATGTCATCAAAGGCAAAATAAAGTATTTTCAGGCAGCAGACCCCCAGAGGATACTGACAACATTCAAGGAAAAGGAAATGGCGATTGAGAAAATCCTTGCAGCACTCAGAACAAAACAAAAAAAGGAAAGACAAGCAGTTGAGCTGTATGAAGAATTGCCTGCCATACGAAGCATGTGCGTAGGTATCCTTGATAGAGCAAAAGCCGATGAACCTTTCTATGGATTCTCAACAGGGGCTTATCCCGAAGAAGCAAACAAGTTCTACCATTGGTGGGGCGCCAGGAAACACGTGGCAGGCATCAAGGACCACCTCCTCATATCCAAACAGAACCAAATACGATTCGAGAAAAGCATAGAAAAAGAAGCATTAAGCGAAGTAAAGAAAATCACACGGTACAGCAAGATATCATTTCCTGGCGACGTGGGAATCTTCAGAGATTTCGTTTGCCTCTTCACCTGGGAAGACCCACCAACAGCAATAGTAGTCAAAAGCAAAAACCTTTCCCAACAGTATAAAGAATTCTTCCTCGGACTCTGGAACGCTGCACAACCGATGTAATGCCTCCTTCCGGGATATTGTTGTGCTGGTGGGATGCTTGTTCATTTGAATATTTGTTTAGTTTCCAGTTTTATGATTTTAGATGTAGTAAGCGTTTTTGTTCTTTGATGTATTTCTTGATGAACCATTGAATGAAAATGAAGTCCATGCGCTTAATCTGTGCTCGTTCGAGTGCAGTGTAATATCCTGCACGGTCTTCATAATGGATGTTAAGCAAAGGGTAGTTTTTTCTATGCAGAACAAAGTTCATAAGGAGGCGTGAAATGCGCCCGTTGCCGTCTCCAAATGGGTGGATAGTGACGAATTTCAAGTGGACTAGTGCGGCTAATACTGTCGGATGGAGCGTTGATTTGTCTTTATCATACCATTTAAAGAAGTTTCGTAGGAGCGGATATACTTCCACGGGGGAGGGCGGTAGAAATTTGCTTCCTGAAATTGCGACTTGGTGTTCTCTAATTTTGCCCGCAATATCTGGTTTGGTGTGTTGGAGGAGTTTCTTGTGCCAGTAGAGTACGAGTGGGTAAGAGATATCTTTCTTTGTTTTAAGCATTTCATCAAACAGTGCTTTGTGAGCTTCGGCTTCCTTGACATCGCGAATTGGTTTGGACTTTGGAGTAATTCCTCTTTCAAGCAAGTCTGCTGTTTCACGAAGAGATAGTGTTGACCCCTCGATTCTTTGCGTGTCATAGGTAAAATGGATTGCGAACTTTTCTATTTCTTCCGTCCTTGCAGATATTGGGGTTTGTTTAACGTCTTGTGCGAACGCCTGTTTTATTTTGTCAAGAACAGGATACCATCGTTCCTGATACAGCTGGCTTAGAAACTGCTTCTTCAAATCCTCAATGTTCTTAGGTAATTGCTTGCCAAGATAGTGCTCACGCTTTTCAATCTTTCCTTCTTTACGGATAGTGTGTTCTAAATAATAATACGTTTGCTTTCCAATGGTTCTTTTACGAATGGTTGCCATAGACAGACTATTACCACTACATACTTATAAATATTTGCATTTTAGAAGAAATGTAGGGGTAACTGAGAAAGACACAAATAGAACAACAATCTTCCAAATCAGCAGAGTCTCGCACATCCACGAGTTCGTGTTTGTGCTTACGAACCGTCTGCTACCTCCCGCGTGAGGCTCACTTCAGCGTTCCAGCTTTCCACTCACGATACAACTTCAGAATAATGCTTGCCTCGTTCTGGAAGTCAAACTCTCCATCCTGAACGCGCTTGTGCAACTCCTCAATTGAAACAGCCTTTATCTCTTCAACAACAGGACCATCAGGATTATCCTTCTGCTTAGGTTTCAAATCATACGCAAGATAATACGTGATCGGCAAGATAAACGTGTGCTTGTGATCAAGCTCATGCCACTTGACAAGCCTGCCCGCAACAAAACCAGCCTCTTCCATCAACTCCTCCTGCGCAACCTGCTCAGGAGACAAACCAGGCTTGTCACAAAACCCAGACACAAACTTCCACCGCGTCTTGCCCTCAATCTTTCTCTGCTCACGAATCAACAGGATCTTGCCATCCTCTGTAAAAGCGATAACCTGCACAGAAGGCAACAAGTAAGCACGCTCAAACTTATAATCAGGACCGTGCTCTTCTGTTACGGTGATGAACTTGCCACGATAGACTGGTTTTTCCATAAAAGAAAGCACAAGAACGCTTCTATAAAAAGCTTACACGCACACGCATGGCAACTTCTCTCTTAAATCATTGCTCATGTAGTTGCAGTAAGCGCTTTCCAAGCCCATCGGCTTGTGAGCACAATATGGAATTCCACGAGAAGCGCCCTGATAAGCGTCAATGCATTCCTTGAACACGCCATCAACGTACAAAGGCTCGAAGCCACGACCGCAACGATCATCCCAGAAACGGCAAGGCAACGCGTTCTTGCAGTTCACGCCAGTGCCAGCAGCATACTGCTGTTCAGGAGCAGGCCAAATAAAACTCCTTAACCAGCCAACAAAACGCTGCCACAAAGAAGCCTTTTCAACAGGAGCAGGGTATTGTCTTTCAGGCCTGCCAGGACAAACACAAGACTGCCTTGTCTGCGAGTCCATATAATTGCAAGCCTGACTGTTACGAGCCAATGGCATCGCGCCACAATAATCAATGCCCTCACCAGCTGCCTTGTAAGGATCAACACAACCCTGAGCAACACCATCAACCATCAAAGTATCGCCTCCAGAACCACAACCAGCCCAAATGCGACACTTGCCCTGCACTGCACAATTAGGAGAAGCGGCAACACAATTGCAACCAGCACATGCCTTGCCAGCACCACAATCAGCATTACGCTCACACACTTCAGGAGGCTCGATAACACCATTGCCGCAAACAGCAGGAGGAGCGGCAACACACTTACAAATGTTACACATCATGCCAGGACCACAATCAACATTCTTCTCACACTGCTCAGGAGGCTCTATCAAGTTATTGCCACAGGCTGCTTTAGGAGTCACAACGCACCTGGCACAGTCGGCAGAACACGCGCCACGCTCAAACAACTGAGTACTACAAACACTGCCGGGCGGATCACAAAACTCGGGCTTTGTAATGATTGAATCACCACACTTAGCAGGAGGAGCAGGCACCTGAGTAGGCTTCACCAACTTTTGCCTTTCCAGCGTAATGAAAACCTGACCAAAAGTACCGCTCTTCACAACACCACCGCCACCAGGCATAACTATGCGCAAGCTGTCAGCATCGCTTTCAGTATCCCAATCGAACAGAATACCATACCTAGTCAAGCCCTGACGATGACCACCACTCGAGCTGTGCAGCTCAAACACAGTGCCCTGTGGAGAAGGAACATTCAAGTCAACATTGCCGCCAAACAAAATGGTGAAAGTAGTAACTTCATCACCTGCAGGCTCATCAAACAAACGCTCAGGAGTAATAATGCTAACAGTAAAACCGGGACCGAAGTCAGCACGCGAACCACCCTGGAAGACAAACCTCGCCTCGCCACCATTAACAGCACCATCATTGGTCTGATCCATCGCTATAGCATTACCAGCACCAACTTGGAAAATATACTGACCATCACCAACCAACAAACGACCCTGCATTGTTGTCGGGTCAACTGAAGCAGAACGAACATCACCAGCAAGATCCTCAAAGTAGGCAACATTGCCCTCAAAACGATCATATCTCAACACGTGCGAAGAACCGAAAACATCATTCTTACTGTTCACCAGGAAATAAGTGTCGAGAGGAATGTTCGGCGCGCCCAACGCACCAGCCTCAACGAAAATGAAGTCACGACCCTTAATACCATACATTCCAGGCAATTGAGCAAGTGGAATACGATAAAGCTGGCCACGAGTGTTCTTAGCAATCATCACGTATTCATCATCGCCTGAAGGATTAACCAACACTTCATTACCTGAAATCGTTGTTGGAGAGGGGGTTTGGCCAGACATGCCCTTATAGCAAATGTCAAAACTCGGACTCAACAAGCCAAGAGGGTACTGCAAAAACTCCCTAGTGCAGTGCAAAGGAATAACCTGCAAGTCACCACTCATGGCATTCGCGTTCAAAATGTACTGAATCGAGAAAATCGTCAAACGATCACCAGACTCTGCAGCGCGAATCTTCACACGCGCATCAACATGCTGGCCATTAACCTTCACACCCTCATTATAGTTGTCATCCTCATAGTTGTTATCAACAAACTCTATGCTGCCATAGCCACCAAACAAACGCAAAGTTATCCTATTACTACCAGTATCAACACGGGCTTCAACAATCGAGAAAGTCTCGCCAAGTAAGAAAATGTTTTCGTCCTCGAAATCAGGGAGCCTATTATCCTCAACCAAACTCTCCAAGCCACTGCCGAACTCAACATCAAACTTAAACACGCCATCCTGGAATTCCAAAAAGTCAGTCACCCTGCTCTGCTCATCACGACCAAAAACAACCCTGCCACCATTAAACACCCCTGCCTCTTCAAAACGCAACACCTGCGTGTACCTTGTTGAAGAAGCCTGGCCGTGAACAGTGCCGCTCTTCAAACCAGCAAGTTGTTGCTCGGTCAATGCTTCAACCTCGCTGCCAATAAACTCTCCAACATCAAGATTAACTATCACTGTATTACCTTGTGTTTCAACAGCGCGGCCAACATACGTAACAGCAAGAGGAACAGGTTCTTGAATCATGGACACTGAGAATAACAACGTTGCTATGCCGAACACCGCGACAATCGCAAGAATACTTATCGGAACGTGACGTGCCATCTTTTTTCCAGTATAGTAAAGTGTATACTATTTAAATCTTTCGTCT
>JACQMY010000016.1 GCA_016203305.1 Candidatus Woesearchaeota archaeon | reverse complement strand
TGTGTTCTTCTGGGCTTGCCATTATTCGTACCTCCTGATGGTCGTTTTCCATAATCAAAATTCCCTCCCCCACGTTTGCTGTGAGCAAATGTTCGCGTTCTGCGAAACTGAGATGAAATACATCTTCCACGTTGTCGATGACTGCGGGTTTTTGTTTGAGAAGCACGGTGTAGCTGCTATTGGCAAGGACTGCGCGTCCTGCTTTGCTTTGGATGAGGTCTGCAACGTCTTGCGTGATCAGGAGCAACCCGAGGTTGAATTTTCTGCACGTTTTGACGACCTCGAAGACGTATCCCTCCTCACTTGCATTTTGCAGCATACTCCATGCTTCATCAATCACCAAGAGCTTACGCTCGCGCCCTGCCTTCATCTTGGAATAAACGTAGTCCAAGACCAAGAACATCATGACGGGCTTGACCTGTTTTGGCATATTGCCGATATTGAATGTCACGAAGTCTTTGTTCACATCAATTTGCGTTTGTTTGTTGAGGAAGCTGAAAACTCCATCAACATACATCCGCAAGCGGTTCAACAACGCAACATAGGTCGTTCGTTCATAGACCGATGCTTCTTTGGAAAGCCTTTCAAGTTCTTCGAAAAGGTCACCGAGTATTGGAGGCGCCTTGCCCTCATAATGATCAACGGTAATGTGTCTTCTCGCGTAGGTTTGACTTACTGCACGGTCTAACACTGCCTTCTGGATTTCAGAAAGCTCGCCAAACATCGTCCTAAAGACATCCATCAAGACAAGACGTTTTTCTGCATAGGAATGTCCAAGCAAGTCAAGCGGGTTGATTATGGTCTCACTGTCTCTTGAAAGTGTAATGACGCTACCGCCATACTTTTCCGTCAGTTTTGTGTACTCACCTTGCGGGTCGATAACGATGATTTTTGTGCCATTGGTCAAATAGCGTGAGATTATGAGTTTCGCAGTGTAACTCTTCCCACCGCCACTTGTTGCTAGAATCGCCCCGTTTGCGTTTGACAGCGCAAAGATATCTTTGATGATGGGTAGTTTATTCTTATTGAGTCCGAGAAACACCCCTCCTTTCTCAAGAATCAAGAAAGGACTTGTGAACGGGAAAAAAGCTGAAAGCGCGTGAGTTGTGATATTTCGACGAACACCCAGATCGTTTAATCCGAATGGAAGCACGGATCTGAAGGCATCGGCCATGCGATATTTTGGTGTTTTTGGAATAATAAGAATGCTATTGAGACGGGACTGAATGGTGCGTGAGAGGACATTGAGCTCGTTTAAGTCCTTCGACTTGATATTGACATATAAGCTTACGTTGAAGAGTTTTTCCTTGCCTTTCTGGATGCTATCCAGTACGGATGTGGTGTCTTTGTATTGGATTTCAAGGCTTGGTTGAAATTGGTGCTTCATCTCAGCGGCAAACAGGTCTGCGCGCTGTTTTTGGACCTCTTTGTTTAGCATCACCATTGTTGTCTCGATCGGATATGGCTCAACGTGGATGCTCAAATCAAAATTACCTGCTGCCGTTACAATCTTATCAAGGAAACCTTCTTCCACGCTGCGAGGATAGCCCGAAGCGCAGATGATTCGATTGTAATACTCGTTGACTTTAATGTGCTCAGGATGGTTCTCAATATTCTCAGGTGCCACAATTTTGTAGATGGTCTTGCCTTTCTTGAGAAGCTCATACCGTCCACGGGGGTTGTTGAAGAACTTGATAAGAACACCAATCAGCTGACGACCTCCGAGCCTGACGGCCTTGAGATTCATTGTTTTAAGAAATTCAGTTACAATTTTTACTTGAGCTTCTAAGCCCATCTCGCTCTCAGGAATCGCCACCAAGAACTTTCTGTTTACAGAAAGCTTGTCCTTCATCAACGCATCGAGATAGTTCTTATGCGCGTTGAGCAACTCACGACGAACGTCATCCTTTGCGTTCTTGCTTTTTGCTTCAAGCTCCTTCAAGTATTGTCCAAGATTCAAGCTATCCGTGTACATCAAGAATTGCACGGGAAAATCAAGCGCGTTGAGGAACTTCTGAAATGAGAGAATAATCATATCCCGCTCATCCTTTGGCTTAATCTTGAAATTCAAGGGGTCGATTTTGAGCACTGCTACACGCTTTTTGTACTTTCCTGCAAAGACTTCGTAGCCGACATCATTGACCGCATCCAGACGCAAGAAACGCTTCATCTTTTTGTGAAACATATCCGCCTTTCTGAGCCGCTGGTAATTCCAACGATCACGGATGGCATTTTTCACGTCAAGAAACATAAACGCAATCGCCAGTGCGGCGAGAACCGCTACAATTCCAAGCCGTGCGTAAAAGGAAATGTGCAACTTGACGTAGAGAAAAAATGCAGGAATCCCAAAGAGGGCAGCGTAAGTAAGCTGTTCCAATGTGAGGTTGAAAATAATCTTCTCTTTGTACTGGATGCTCTGTGGGATTTCGTAGCTCATCTCGGCCTCCGATAATAGTCCTGTCGCGTACGCGACCAGTACTCACGAGGACTGTCCTGCTGTTGCTCCCGTTTGGCAGAGGGCATCAGATGACCCTTGACGAGAAGCAGACCGCGCGCGACATCAGAGCGCATGACGCCCATAACGCTTCTAAACACGGCAAGAATGGCGAGAATCACCATCATCAAATCTACTGCGACAAATGCACTTATCATAAACAGCACCTTGACGTCAGAAAGGCCCGTTATATTCATCAGCTGAGAAACCCCCAAAAGGACAATCGCCGAAAAGAATGGGATGAACAATATGAACATCAGTTTACTGATGATAAATTTCCCAACATCCCTCAATGGTGGAACAAAATACAAGAAAACTCCGATTGGGAAAAAGACAACGCCAACGCTTGCAAGGAAATAATTCACGGAAAACGCAACAATTGTGATGAGCAATGATAGGAAATAGACTGCGCCAAGAGCGATTGCCAAACCAACGCTCACCGCGCTATCAAGAGTGATATAAAAGAAATCAGGCGGTATCAACCCCACTATCGCTGACGCGAGTCCTGCAGCAAGCTGCGAAGCAAGCTCATACAAGAGAAAACTCCCTTGCACGCAAATAATCATCAAAATCACGTTCTGAAGCCACTCTTTTGCCCTGTATCGCTGTTCAGCGCTCACACTTGAGATGATGAAGTTCAGCCCCGCAGCCATAATGAAAAGACCGTAGAAAATACTGAGCATATACACAATGACTGCCCAGAGCGATGTGAACGGGTAAATGTTCGCAGGTTGCGATAAAAGCATTTTGATAGTCTGCAAAAAGGGAACAAGGGGCGCGTTCACCATCGACTTAAGAAAGTCGATGATAGTATCTAACACGCACCCCGGAATGTCCACAATGTCAAGGATATCGCACATTTTTACTCACCTAAAAAAAGAAAAAAGTTCAGCTCGCCAAGAGCTGCAAGAGGTACGGCGCTGCCCAAATCACAACCATCCCAATCACGACATACATAATGGTGGTTTTGGCGTTCTCTCGTTTCATCATATCGCTGCCGCTCGTCATAAAGTTGATACCCGCCACGACCAACACAATTGCAGCTATCGCTGTTGCGATGTACTTGACGAAATTGTAAATCGTCCACACCGGCTGCAAAATCTGATCAAACGTCGCAGTGTTCACAGGCCCGCTCGGCGGCATCGCGCTTACCGCGCTAACCGACAACGTCATCGTCAAGCACATCAAACCCATCAAGGTCAAGATCAGTGCGCATTTTTGGCCCTGGCTCGACCCCGTTGATGATGCGCTCGGCTTCAGCGCTTGTTTCTTCTTGGTTTTCATAGTCTTGCACCTCCATCTCAAAAAATTCCCTCACATTGGAAAACGAACTGTCAACCATCGGTACTTCCTCCACGACCACTGCGGGTTCCATTTCCTCAAACTCGCGTTCTTCTCGTTCTGCTTCCCAGAGTAGGATAAGTGCGAGAACAAGGGTCAGCAGCAGTCCTATGATAGTAATGCCAACCAGATCGCCCCACCCAGTGAGAAGGTTGATGACAAGGCTCACCAGCAAGTACGTCGCAAGGTACATCATGCACCAAAAATAAATCTCAATCGCTCTCATTGTTCTCCTCCTTGAACAAGTAGTCAAACTCAGGACCGTCTAGAAGCAACGCTTTTCGAAGACACCTTATGCATAACACTGCTTCCTTCTTGTTCAAACGCTTCTCGCACGCCTCGCAATACCTGCGATTCTGAGCTTCGCGCGAATATTTCCATCGTCGTTTCATCTTCCACCCTCTCGAAGAGTCTGCAAACTAGCTCAAAGTCTAGCACACAAAGAGCGAAAAAAGGCAGGAGCGCCTCGCCAGCCTGACGAAACGCCCCCACCCAAACCGCCTCAAACTCTCATACCGTTATCGTAGAAGAACAACATTAAAAGAATTCAGGCCCTGTAAGGGCCTAGTAGAATCCACTGGACAGAAACCTATAGCATTTATATACTACCCTCTGCAAATTCTCGACGGGTGGAATACTTTTTGCATGATTACAGACAATGATATAAAAGAAGGGCTCAGCAAGGCATACGTCAAGGCAGTTTGCAACATGGCAGGATATATAATTGCAGCTGATGAAAATGATTATGGTTTTGACCTGACTGTTAGAGATGTAACAGTGAGAGCAAGAGCAGGCGGAGGCCAACGTTTTGTGCCTTCAGGCCATAATCTTGACGTACAGCTAAAAGCCACTGCTGACTTTAGAAAAGAAGCAGGACAAATCGTATATCGCTTAGATAACAAAAACTATAACGATCTTGTTGACACATCCGCAGGAACTCCCCGAATACTGGTTGTACTCTGCATGCCAGATAATAGAACGGAGTGGATCAATCAAGACGTCAACTCATTAATCATAAAGGAATGCGCATTTTGGGTATATCTTGGTGGGCGAGAACCAGCAGAAAATGAAGATAGCAAAACAACCATTCAAATTCCAGAAGCAAACGTATTTTCTGTAGAAAATCTGACCCGCATCATGAATCTCATTAAATCAGGGGGTGCTCTAAATGCCCTTTAAACTCAAATTAGTCAACGTTCACAAATACTTAGAATTGAAAGGGTGGAACAGAACGACATTCAATGATAAACTTGATACTATTTCAATAACATTAGATGGCGAACCAATTCAGATCGTTATTCCTAAATACGAGATGCTGCCTGATTATCGGGCGAGAATAAAATTACTGATTGATTCACTGAGTTCGATTGAGGATAGGACGGTTCAGGCAATTCATGACGACATTCTCAATGTTGGATACGATGTTATGAAAATTAGGTTTGAAGCTTCGAAAACACAAGAGGGAACTATTCCTCTCAATGATGTCATACCTGCATTACAAGACGTAAAAGACATGCTCACGTATGGGGCTTGCTCGATACTGAATACAAAAAGCCAGTACACAAAGCCTTACAACGAGGCATCAGAGTTGATAAGAAACTGTGAATTCGCCCAAACTGAGATAGGTAGTTTTGTCATTGCAATTAGGGTGCCTTCTGCTGAAACATACTTAGTAAATATTGGAGCAGATCAAGAGTACCTCGAGGATCTTGGAAGAAAGACCATAACCAGACTAATTTCAGGAGTGAATGACGTTGATGGGCTGAATCTAGAAGATGAACAAAAATTCAGAGAACAGTATGATGAGAAATTAAATAAGAACGTATGCGTGGCAATATCAAAGTTAATTGAAGATGAAAATGGATTTAATCTAAGCATTACTGCGAAATGGGACGTAACTAAAAAGCCAGATGTGGCCGCACCAAGTTCTGCAGAGATTAAGGCAACTTCCTATAAGAGATTTAACACAATAGCCCATTACCTCAAGAAAATCCCTGAGGAAAAAACGTTAACCATCACAGGTACAATCCGTAAAATGCAGAGAATCGACAGAATAAGTCGCACAACGGAAGAAAAGAGATTGATTACTGTTACGGTTCCATCACTTAAAAGAAATGTCCATATTTTGTTAGATGACGAGGAATACAAAGTAGCATGTAATGCACATAGAGACGTTAAGAACGTCACTGTCACAGGGTTCCTTAATAAACGGCGAGCGCACTGGTTCTTAGATAGACCTAAAGGATTCAAAGTTCTAGATTAATAAGTGCGTTATTGTGTTCAAACTTCCAATAACTCAAGTGTTAATGGCCGATCAAGATGACTCCTTGAACTCAGCCACCTTCTTTTTTAATAATTGTCGCAGTTCCGCATCGGTTTGCAGCCATTCAAGGAATGGGCTTTTCGCCTGCTGCACTGGCTTCTCAAGTTCTTGCATCTGCGTCTTTAGCGCAAGTGATGGGTCGACGATTTCTGCGCACTTTCCGCAGTAGAGGGCGTTTGCGGGGTTGATTGTTTGGCATCGAGAGCAGGTTCGGTTCTCGGGCTTTGCAGTCATTGCTGTTTCGGATGGCTTAATACCGTTCAATTTGAGTATGTGGTTGTCCAGATCCCTGCCGCTGATATGAACGTAGGTTGCCGCCATGTAGCTTCCTTGAACCCATCCAAAGTATGAGTTCATTTGGAATTCAGTCATATGGTTTGCGAGTTGGCAAGCTCTAGTGTGGCGAAAGACGTACGGATTGCAACGTTTTGGGATTCCTGCTTTTTTGAACGTAACAACCATTACTTTGCGTACAGCTTCGTAGCTCATCCTTTTGTGGTACGCCCTTGCTCCTACGTTGGGCCATAGCGGTGTTGAGGGGTTGTTGCGCATCGGGTGTGCGTTCATCCAGTTAATCAAGTATGGTGTGGCATTGACGATTCTGATGCGTCGATGTCCCGTCTTGCCGTACAAGTTCAACACGACGCCGTTTGGATCTACAGCCACCTGTCCGAAATCAAGGTTGCCGATTTCTCCGATGCGTGCCCCGCTTTCGGCAAGAACGGCTATGAGTGCTTTGTTTCGTGGGCTGTCCGCAGCGTCAATGACCTTGCTGATTTCATCAGGAGTCAAGAGTTCGCTCTCCTTGATGACTCGTTTCTCTCGGTGAGGGATGTTTGTGCAAATCCAGTCTACTTTCGGAGGGTACTTTCCGCCGTTAAGCCAAGCGTAATACTGTTTGAACACGACACGAACGTCGTGGCGCGCCCAGAAGCTATAATCACCGTTCTCATACTGCGTGACAATCCTTCGGATATCCGCCTCAGTGGCTTGTTCAAAGGTTTTGCCAAGAAGTTCGCCCAAATGATGAATCATCTGGCATAGTTTTCCAAGGCGCGCCCACCCTGTACTCTTCGAGCGCATATGAATCAGAAACTGCTCAATGCTTTCCTTGTCTTCTTGCGCTAAGGGGCCTTTCATCAATCGTACTAGGCCTAGTTCGTACCTTCTTTCGAATCTGTGTATGTCGCTCATCTTGGGGTTCTCCAAGCTCAGAATTCCTTAAATTTAGTTCAGGCCCTGTACAGGCCCAAATCCGCGGGAACCCAACTATAGTTCTGAAGCCTC
>JACQMY010000002.1 GCA_016203305.1 Candidatus Woesearchaeota archaeon | reverse complement strand
GTCCCGCAGAACGAGTTTGTAGTGTGTAGTCGGTAGTGCGTAGTACTACAAACTACTTACTACAACCTAATACCTTCGTCCTAATTCCTACGCACTACAAACTACTAACTAATAGCTGACAGCCAACAACCTTATAGCCAATAGCTAATTGCCAACAGCCAATCTTCATCCTAATACCTAAAGCCTAATACCTTCGTCCTTCCGCCTTCACCCTCATAAATCGATACCTTTATAAACCACCTCTTATCCCAATGATTTTATTGTTACAAGGTAGTGCGCACATGGGGTTTGCCAAGCAACAATTTTCTCACAAGGTCATTCTCACCAGTTTCAAGAGTGAAGCATCAAGGAGCATAATCAAGGGGCGGTAGCTCAACCTGGTAGAGCATTCGCCTTTTACCTTTTGGGAGAAAGCGAATGGTTGCGGGTTCAAAAATCACCAGCTCGCTGGTGGTTGAACGTCCCGTCCGCCCCGTTATAATACACCATGGCAACGTTTGATGTGACAAAACACGTGCTTGTGCCCAAGCACCAGAAAGTGAGTGAAAAGGAACTCGCCTCGTTATTGGAAGCATATGGCATTCAGGTTGAGAATTTGCCGCGCGTTTTCAAGAATGATCCTGCTTTGCAGCATTTGGATTTGAAAGACGGGGATGTTGTTAAGATCTCGAGAAAGAGCCCGACTGCGGGCGATATTTCGTTTTATAGACGGGTGGTAGCGTGACTGTAGCAAAGACTCTGATTCAGAAATTTTTCGAGGAAAACAGTTTTGTTAAATCGAATATTGAGAGTTTTAACAATTTTATTGAGCACGAGTTGCATAATATTCTTGAGGAGAGCAAAGAGGTTGTTCCTACTATCATCCCGCCTAATGTTGATAGTTTTAAGATTCGTTTGGATAAGATCTGGGTGACCAAGCCTGAGATTACGGAAGCAGATGGCAGTAAGCGTAATATTTATCCTGCTGAAGCTAGGTTGCGTAAGTTGAGCTATTCTGCTCCTGTGTTTATTGAGGTGTCTGCTCACGTGAATGATGTGCAAAGGGAGAGCTTCACTACTCAGATTGGTAATCTGCCTATCATGTTGAAGAGTAATTCCTGTCATTTGAATAAGATGTCCCGTCAGGAGCTTATCGAGAAGGGTGAGGATCCGGACGAGCCTGGCGGATACTTTATTGTTAATGGTACTGAGCGTGTGCTTGTTAACATTGAGGACTTGGGCGCTAATCATTGTTTGATGAGCCGTGATGCTGGCGGCGTTTCTGAGTATATTGGTAAGTTGTTCAGCGAGCAGGGTTCGTATAAGATTCCGCACACGATCGAGCGTATGAAGGATGGTCTTTATTATTTGAGTTTTACGCGTGTTAAGCGTGTTCCTTTGGTTCTCATTATCAAATCACTTGGCCTGGTTAAGGATGAGGAAATAATGCAGGCGGTTAGCCGTGACAAGCAGCATGATGAAGTGTTGATTAACTTGTTCGAGTATGTTGACGTGAAGAATTCTGAGGATGCGATGGATGCTATCGCGAAGACCATTGGTATTACTCAGGCTAAGGAAGTTCGTTTGGAGCGCATGATTGAGTTGTTGGATAAGTTTATGTTGCCGCATATTGGTTTGCGGAAAGAGGACAGGATGACCAAGGCGGCGAATTTGTGCAAGATGTGGCGCAAGTTCTTGGCTGTTGAGGTTGAGGGCGCTCCTACTGATGATCGTGATCATTATATGAACAAGCGGATTAAGATGAGTGGTGACTTGTTGGCTGATTTGTTCCGTACGAATTTGAAGGTTTTGATTGGTGACATGTTGTATAACTTCCAGCGTATTGTTAAGCGTGGCAAGTTCCCGAGTATCAAGGTTATTATTCGTGATAAGTTGTTGACGAGCAGGATTTATAGCGCGATGGCTACTGGCAACTGGGTTGGTGGTCGTAAGGGTGTTTCTCAGCGTATTCAGCGTTTGAACTTTTTGAATACGTTGTCGCACTTGCA
The DNA here is from genome assembly GCA_016203305.1 of Candidatus Woesearchaeota archaeon. Taxonomy (GTDB): domain Archaea; phylum Nanobdellota; class Nanobdellia; order Woesearchaeales; family ARS49; genus SURF-65. The sequence continues at coordinate 26,412 of JACQMY010000002.1, read as the reverse complement.
GCGTGTTGTTTCTCCTTTGAGTTCTTCTCAGGAGAACTTTGAGGCGCGTGAACTGCATGCTACTCATTTGGGCAGGTTGTGTCCTTCTGAGACTCCTGAGGGCACGAACATTGGTTTGCGTAAGAATTTCAGCATGCTTGCTACTGTTAGCAAGGATGTTAACGAGGAAGACGTGGTGAAAGTGTTGAAGAACGCTGGATTGAAGGTGCGATGATGGCTGAAGTTTATGTGAATGGGAAGTTTGCTGGCTTGGTTGATAATGCCCCGGACTTCGTGCAGCGCGTGCGTCAGGATCGTCGTTCTGGCGTGTTGTCGAGCGAGGTTAACGTGTATTATGATTCTGTTATTGACCAGATTCATGTTGAGGGTTCACGCGGCCGTTGTCGTAGGCCTTTGATTGTTGTTAAGGATGGCATGCCTGCTTTGACCGAGCGTCATGTGAAGCAGTTGCAGAAGGGCGAGCTTTCGTGGAGTGATTTGGTCGCGCAGGGCGTTATTGAGTTTCTTGATGCTGGTGAGGAGGAGAATGCTTTGGTTGCGTTTTCCGATCAGGAGGTTACTCCGGAGCATACTCATTTGGAGATTTCTCCTCTTGCAATGTTGGGTGTTGTTACTGGTTTGATTCCTTATGGTGACTATATTCAGTCTGCTCGTTTGATTATTGGTAGCAGAAACTTGAAGCAATCTATTGGTATGTACGCGACTAATTTCCCGTTGCGTATGGATATGGATGTTAACTTGTTGCATTATCCTCAGACGCCGTTGGTTACGTCGATGATGCATGAGCTTTCTGATTATGATGCGCACCCGAGTGGTCAGAACATAATTGTGGCCATTATGAGTTATAAGGGCTACAACATGGAGGACGCGGTCATTATCAACAGGGGTTCGATAGAGCGTGGTTTTGGTCGTAGCACTTATTTCCGTCCTGCTGTTACTGAAGAGCTCAGGTATTCTGGTGGTTTGATGGATACTATCGGCATGCCTGACAAGGACGTGAAGGGTTACAAGTCTGAGCGTGATTATCGTTTGTTGGAGGATGATGGTATTGTGCATCCTGAAGCTAAGGTTAAGGAGGAGGATGTTATTATTGGTAAGACTTCTCCGCCTAGATTCCTTTCCAATCTTGAGGAGTATAGCTTGGCTTCGAACATTCGTAGGGAGAGCAGCGTGTCGTTGCGTCATGGTGAGGAGGGTGTTGTTGACTTTGTTGCGTTGACTGAGAATGAGGAGGGCAACAAGTTGGTTCAGGTTCGCATTCGTGATCAGCGTGTTCCTGAGATTGGGGATAAGTTTGTCAGCCGTCACGGTCAGAAGGGAGTTGTTGGCTTGATTGTTCCTGAGGCGAACATGCCCTTTACGGCATCAGGTGTTGTTCCTGACTTGTTGTTTTCGCCGCACGGTATTCCGTCGCGTATGACTATTTCGCATTTGATCGAGCTTGTTGCTGGTAAGACTGCTGCTTTGGGTGGTCGTATGGTTGATGGAACTATTTTCAGCGGCGAGCCTGAGGAGCAGATTCGGAAGGAACTTGCTGCTTTGGGCTTTAATGAGCGTGGTACTGAAACTATGTACAACGGAATTACTGGCGAGATGTATGAAGCCAAGATTTACATTGGCAACATGTATTACTTGAAGTTGAAGCACATGGTTGCGAACAAGATTCACTCGCGTGCAAGAGGTCCTATACAATTGCTTACGCGCCAGCCGACTGAGGGTCGTGCGAAAGAAGGTGGTTTGCGTTTGGGAGAGATGGAGAAGGATACGTTTGTCGCGCATGGTGCGAGCTTGTTGTTGAAGGAGCGTTTTGATAGCGATCGTACTATTGTGCCTGTTTGTGAGGGTTGTGGTGTTATAGCTATTCATGATACTTTGAAGGACAAGCGTTATTGCCCGATTTGTGGTGAGAATGTTGAGATTTCAGATATTGAGATCAGTTACGCGTTCAAGTTGATCTTGGACGAGTTCAAGAGCTTGGGTGTTTATCCAAGATTGGTGTTGAAGAACAAGTATTGACCGCGGGGTTGTGAAGGGGGCGGCGGTTGAGCCCCCTTCGAGCAGAGTTTCAACCGGGAAAGAAATGGCCAAAAAGAAAGAAACAAAGAAGGAAGAAGCGAAACAGGAAGAAGTGAAGGAAGTTGTGGAGACTAAAGTGGAAGCTCCTGAAAAGGCAGAGACTCCTGCGGAAGTGCCTGTTGAGCCTAAGGTCGATAAGGATCAATTTTCGCGCGAGCGCATGGAGGCTGTGCAGCATTTTGTTTACAAGCAGGTTGGCAGTATTGTGTTTGGCGTTCTTTCTCCTATGATGATTAAGAAGATGGAGTCTGCTAAGATTGTGACTCCTGAGTTGTATGATAAGGAGGGTTATCCTGTTGATGGTGGCCTGATGGATGTTCGCCTTGGAGTTATTGATCCTGGTTTGCGTTGTAAGACTTGTGGCAGTAAGTTGAAGGAGTGTATTGGCCACTTTGGGTATATTGAACTGGCTCGTCCTGTTATTCACGTTAAGTTTGGCAGGATTATTCATTTGTTGTTGCGTTCTACGTGCCGTGATTGTGGTCGTTTGATGATTGCTCAGGAGAAGTGGGCTAAGGCGAAGTCTCATTTGGAAAAGATTGAGCGTGAAGAGGGTCCTGAAGCGAGGCGTTTGGCAGTGAAGGCTTTGGTTGAGGGTGGTCGTTTGGGTGGTAAGTGTCCTCATTGCAAGGGTAAGCAGATTAAGGTGGCGTTGGAAAAGCCAACTACGTTCATGGAGGTCGAGAAGCGTATTAGCCCTATTGAGATTCGTGCTCGTTTGGAGAAGATGCCTGATGAGGATGTTGAGTTGTTTGGTTTGAATGTTAAGACTGCGCGTCCTGAGTGGATGGTGTTGACTATTTTGCCGATTCCTCCAGTTACTGTCAGGCCTTCCATTACTTTGGAGACTGGCGAGCGTTCTGAGGATGATCTTACGCACAAGTTGGGTGACATTGTTCGTATCAACCAGCGTTTGTTTGAGAACATTAATGCTGGCGCTCCTGAGATAATTATTGAGGACTTGTGGGACTTGTTGCAGTATCACGTCACGACGTTCTTTGATAATAGTATTGCGCAGCTTCCTCCTGCTCGTCACAGGAGTGGTCAGCCGTTGAAGACTATTACAGAGCGTATCAAGAGCAAGGAAGGTCGTATCCGTCATAACTTGGCTGGTAAGCGTACTAACTTCTGCGCGCGTACGGTTATTTCTCCGGATCCTATGATTGGTTTGGACGAAGTTGGTGTTCCTAAGATTGTTGCGATGAAGCTTACTGTTCCTGAGACTGTGAACGAGTGGAACTTGGAATACGTGAAGAAGTTTGTGAACAATGGTCCGACGAAATATCCGGGCTCGAACTATGTTGTTCGTCCTGATGGTAAGAAGAAGCGTATTACTGAGGAGACTAAGGAAGCTACTTTGGAAGAGTTGCAGCCGGGCTATGTTGTCGAGCGTCACTTGCTTGATGGTGATATTGCGATTTTCAACCGTCAACCTTCATTGCACCGTATGAGCATGATGTGTCACCGTGTGAGGGTTTTGCCTGGTCGTACTTTGCGTTTGAACCCGGCGGTCTGTAACCCGTATAACGCTGATTTTGACGGTGACGAGATGAACTTGCATATTCCGCAGACCGAGGAGGCTCGTGCTGAGGCTGAGATTTTGATGCAGGTTCAGACTCAGCTTATATCGCCAAGGTATGGTTTGTCTGTTATTGGCTGCATTCAGGATGCAATTAGTGGTAACTACTTGTTGTCGAAGCGCAAGGAGTTGCCTTTGGACATGGCTGCCTCGATTCTTGCTGGTGTCGGCGTTACTGATTTGAGCAGGATTTCTGGCAAGAAGAAGGTTTCTGGTAGGGATGTTTTCAGTGTTTTGTTGCCTGAGGATTTCAATTTTGTTGGCGCGTCTCGTGCTGGCGAGCCTGTTGTTATCAAGAATGGTGTTTTGACTGAAGGTACGATTGATACCAAGACGATTGGTGGCGAGGGCGAAGGTTTGTTGTTGAGGAGCTTGCACAAGCAGTTTGGTCCTGAGCGCACGATTAAGTTGTTGCACCAGATTTTCCGTTTGGGTATTGAGTATCTGTTCCATACTGGTTTCAGCACTGGTATTGCTGATGAGGACTTGCCTCCTGAGGCGCGTGAGCAGATTGACCAGTTGCTCCGGCAGGCAGAGGAGGATGCTGCTCTTATGATCAAGCAATTTAAGGACAATCAGCTTGAAGTTTATCCTGGAAGGACTATGCGTGAGACTTTGGAGATTAAGATTTTGGAGCGCTTGAACAAGGCGCGTAATGCTTGTGGCCAGGTCATTAAGGGTTTCGTGAACGATTCCAACCAGGCTGCTGTTATGATCTTGTCTGGTGCGCGTGGTAGCATTTTGTCTCTTATTCAGATGAGTGCTTGTGTTGGCCAGCAGGCTATGCGTGGCAAGCGTATTGAGAAGGGTTATCGTCAGCGTACGTTGAGTTGTTTCAAGAAGGGTGACTTGTCTCCGGAAGCTAGAGGGTTTATCATGCATAGTTTCAAGCAGGGTATCAATCCTAAGGAGTTTTTCTTCCAGGCAATTACTGGTCGTGACGCTCTGATGGACACTGCGTTGCGTACTCCGAAGTCTGGTTATTTGTACCGTCGTCTTGCGAACGCTATGCAGGACTTGAAGGTTGAGTATGATGGCTCTGTTCGCGATGCGAATGGTCGTATCATCCAGTTTGCTTATGGTGAGGATGGTATTGATGTCTCTCGTTCGGAGAGCGGCAAGATTAATGTGAAAAGGATTATTGACAACACTGATTGAGGGAAAAAATGCACAAAGACCTTGAAGAGTATGCGGACAAGTTGCCGTTGAAGTTGTTGCAGGAGATTGAGGAGTCTTGTCCTGCTGGCAAGTTGAAGAAGGTTGCAAAGAAGGTTTTTGAAGAGTATACTATTGCCCGGATTGATGCTGGCGAGGCTGTTGGTTTGATTAGTGCTGAGAGTATTGGCGAGCCTGGCACTCAGATGACGTTGAACACTTTCCACTACGCTGGTGTTGCTGAGATGAACGTTACTATGGGTTTGCCTCGTATTATTGAGATTCTTGATGGCAGGAAGAGCATTGCTACTCCGAGCATGGAGATTTTCCTTAAATCACCCCATAATAAGGGTAAGGATGTTAAGGAGCTTGCTTTGCAGATTAAGGAGACTAAGCTTGGCGAGTTGGTTAGCGAGTATGGTATGAATATTGTTGATTTGAAGATTGATGTTAAGCTTAATGTTGATCGTTTGAAGGAGTTTGATATTGCTCCTGCTGTTGTTGCAAAGGCCGTTGAGAAGGGTATGGGTGCTGATGCTTCTGTTAAGCTTGAGGGTGATTCTTTGACTTTGAAGCTTAAGGAGAAGGAAGATAATCGCGGTTTGAATGCTTTGTACAGGTTGAAGGAGAAGTGCAAGGATGTTTTTGTTAAGGGCATCAAGGGTGTGCGTCAGGTTTTGCCGGTCAAGCGTAAGGATGAATATTTGATCATTACTTTCGGCAGCAATTTGAAGAAGGTTTTCGAGTTGGACTTTGTTGATACTGAGCGTACAACTACTAACGACATTTACGAGATAAGCGAGGTTCTTGGTGTTGAGGCTGCTCGTCAGGCTATTATTGATGAGGTTTTCCGCGTCATAGAGACTCAAGGTCTTGACGTTGACATCCGTCACATCATGCTTGTTGCTGATACTATGACTGCGTCTGGTGAAATAAAGGGTATTACTCGTTATGGTGTTGTTAGCGAGAAGGCGTCTGTTTTGGCGCGTGCGTCGTTTGAGACTCCTATCAAGCACGTGATTAATGCTGCTTTGAAGGGTGAGACGGACTTGTTGAATAGTGTTGTTGAGAACGTGATGTTGAATCAGACTGTTCCTGTGGGCACTGGTTTGCCTGCTTTGATTACGAAGAAGGGGAAGTGATATGGCAATGGATGTACAGGTTGAGTTGAAGAGGCTTTCTGCTGCTGGTAAATTGGTGTTTGGCACCGAGGAGACTGTGAAGTTGTTGCGCAAGGGAAAGGTTCAGCGCGTTCTTTTGTCTTCGAATTGTGATCCTTTGGTGCGTTCTGATATTGAGAAGCTTGCTGGTTTGGCAAAAGTGGATGTGGTTTCTTTGGAACAGGGCAGTGAGGAGATTGGTGTGCTTTGTAAGAAGCCGTTTGGGGTTTCGGTTGTTGCAGTACAATGAGCAAGATAGTTCTTGATACGCAGTCTTTGCAGACGATTGCTTTGTTTGAGCAGGTTACTGGTGCGCGTGTTAAGGATTGCATTCCTGGCGAGGGAGTTCTTGTTTTTGTTGTTGAGATTGGCGATATGGCCAAGGCTATTGGCAAGGGTGGCCAGCATGTCCGCTTGTTGGAGCATAAGCTGAAAAAGAGGGTTAGAGTGGTTGAATTTAATGATGACTTGGTGCGTTTTGTTCAGAATGTTATTGCTCCTCTTGAGGTGAGTGAGGTTCGTCCTGAGGATAAGGTGCTTTTTTTGGCTGCGAAAGATTTAAAAACCCGTGGCTTGCTGATAGGGCGTGGAGCTTCGAATTTGCGCTTTTTTGAGGCAATTGTGAAGCGTTATTTTCCAATTGAGGAATTAAGGGTTGCATGAGTGATTTGAGGGTTGAATGAGCAATAAGTCAAATGGTTTGAACACGGCAAAGTCGTTGAAGAAGCGACGCCATCATGGTAAATGGTTGGATGCTAATTTTGTACGTCGCACGCTAGGTTTGGCGAAAAAGGCAGACCCGCTTGAGGGTGCTGCGCAGGCAAGAGGTATTGTTATTGAAAAGATGCAGGTTGAGGCTAAGCAGCCGAATTCTGCTATGAGAAAGTGTTGCCGTGTTCAACTGGTTAAGAATGGAAAGCAGGTTGGCGCATTTATGCCGCGTGATGGCGCTCAGAAGATGATTGACGAGCACGATGAGGTTTTGATTGAACGCATTGGTGGCTGTCAAGGTAAGTCTAAGGGTGACATTCCTGGTATTCGCTGGCAGGTTATCAAGGTTAACGGTCAGAGTTTGGACGCTTTGCTAAGAGGCAAACTGGAGAAGGCGAGAAAGTAAAATGGTTTTGGCATTTAACAAGTGGTCGATGGAAGGAATTAAGGTTGAGGATATGGGATTGCAGCGTTATGTTGCTCTCGAGCCCAGGATTGTTCCTAAGACCGGTGCTCGTTACGCTGGCAGGAAGTTCCACAAGAGCAAATCATTCATTGTTGAGCGTTTGATTAACAAGGTGATGATTCCTGGTCACAAGGCAAAGAAGCATTTGAGAAGTTCTGGTCACACGACTGGCAAGAGCGCGTTGGCGTACAACATTGTTCTTGAGGCGTTTAAGATCATTGAGCAGAAGACTAAGGAAAATCCGTTGAAGGTTTTTGTTAAGGCTTTGGAGAATGCTGCTCCGCGCGAAGAGATTGTTGCCATTGAGTATGGTGGTGCTCGTTATCCTAAGGCGGTTGATTGTGCTCCTCAGAGAAGGGTTGATATTGCATTGCGTTATTTCGTGCAAGGTTCTTACGAAGCAAGCTTCAACAAGAAGACTGCAATTGAAGACGCTCTTGCTGAACAGATTCTTAACGCGTACAAGATGGACGCTAAGTCAACAGCAATTTCGAAGAAGATTGAGTTGGAACGACAAGCGGATGCCAGCAGATAATTCTAGATGTTTCTGTTAATTGGAAAGTTTCCAAAAAACAGTGTTGATGTTCTTAAATAATTATGGTTTGAACTGGAGAGTTTCCGGATTTCTCGTCGACGGGTATATATTGGAGTAAAACAAAGAAAGAAATAACGCCGGGGTTGGCCATTCGGTAAGGCTCCCAGATTGAGACTCTGGTACCCGTTAAGGGTTTCGGGGTTCAAATATCTTTCGGTTTTACCGGAGGATTGGACGTCCCCGCCCCGGCGCCCCCTTTTCAGAGAAAGTTTTTAAAGCTTTGTTATTAGAAGTTTGCTATGATTCCATTATGGTTTAAGGACGTTGCTTTTTGGGCTTCTCGTCCGATGACTGTGCAGCGGGATGAGCTTATGGCTGTTATGGGAATGATAACTGTTCCAAAAAGTGAATATAAGCAAATGGTTGCTGAACTTGAGACGTTGCGGAGGACTGATTTGTATAAACGCTTGCTTGAGTTCATGCAGAATGTGCAGAAGAAAAAGTTCACTCGTGCTGATCTTGGGTTTTGATCTTTGATTTGAGTTTGTGTATGGTTTTTCTTTGTTTGTGTTCACTTGTTTTCATTTCGTACTCGAAAACGTATAGTTCGTCATTTCATCTTTGGGTTCGATACCTTGTAGTTTGCTGCGGAAATACGACTCAAAGTGAAAGACTGAAATTGCCGGTCCCGCAGGAGAAAACTCGCGTAATGCCTAGCTTGCTGCGTGGGATAGCGAGTTTTCAGGCAAGTTCTTTATTTTTATTGAATAAGAGCCAATTATTTAAAGCATCGTCATTTGAGGGTGTGCGCCGTAGCGGGGAGTCGTCTCACGTTGCGCACCGCTTGCCGTGGCTCCCCGGCGCGTGTTATTTTGCTTGTTTTGGTGTTTTTTATACCCATCGTAGCAGAATCCGTAATCTTTCTGGTTGTGCTTGGAAACCCTTCAGCAATGTTTATAAACCGCCGGATATTTTGTTAATGCATGGGGAATGTGAAAGAGGAGACTCCTGAAGAGCATAAGAAGAAGCATAAGAAGGATGTCCAGGAGTTGTGGGATGAGATTGAGAAGCGTGAGAAGGAGCATGCTCAAGAGGATCATGATAAGGAGCACGCTGATTTTGAAGAAGAAGTTATGAAGGAAGAAGAATAAATCATATAGTCTGCCTTCATTCTACGTCCTACATCCTTCCACCTTCGCCCTTCCATCTTCCGTCTTCGCCCTGCTATCCAAATATTGCTGTTGTGGTGTCATAATACTTAAAAAGACTTGGTTGTTTTGCTGTGCGAATGGGTGAAGTTCCGTTTTATCGTAGTGTTGGCGGGGATAAGTATGTTTTTTCTTATCGTAGGAGCGGCTTGAGCAAGTTGTGGCGTGCAGATGTTGTTGATTCTCCTGCGACTTTTGAGTTTAGACAGCATGAGATTGGCAAGCGTGCTTCTTTGGAGGTTTATGTGTTTGGGAGTGTTGAAGTGATGGATCAGAGGACGGGAAAGTTGAGGGATTCTGCTCCGAAGAGTTCCCGTCTTGCAATCATGGAAACCGATGAATTGTCCCCTAGTCAGTTGGAATTGCGTATAAGTGGTTTTTTGCGGCGTTTGCTGAAGGCGAAGATTGATCCTGCTCAGTTTTGGACGGCTTCTCGTGCCGAGGTTAATGCTGATTATTCTGCAGGCTTTGAGGGGTTGTTGTATGAGCTGTGCAAGCGTTTGCGTGTGCCAGCGCAGTATCAATGGTCTGCTGCAGGGCGGGCGCAGGTTGAGCCGTTGCCTATGAAGGGCGGGCCGGGCAAGGGTGAGTCGAGTCCAGCTGGTCCTTCTAAAATCGTGGCGTATGATAAGCCTGGCGCGCCTGGAAAGGTGTATGTTCCTGCTGTTCCTCAAAAGCTTGTAACACCGCCTGAGAAAGTTATTGTTGCGGATGTTGTTCCGCCGGCTGGCATTGTTGCTAGTCCGCCTTCTATGGCTGTTCCTGTCGCGCCGGTTGTTTCTCCTGGTACAGTTGAATTTTTCGTGGCTGTCCACCCGAGTGTTGATAAAAAAGATGGTGGGACGCGGCAGGGTTCGAAAGTTTCCGATGAGTTGCAGCGTTATGCTGCTGACGAACCTCCTAAGCCAACTGGTTCTCCTGGAGACTTAGATTGGAGTTAATGTGTCAGTCCTTTAAAAATCAGTGGTCGTAATTCTTTTAAAAGCATTTTAGTCATTTAACCGTCATGTCTGTTGTGTTGTATCCTTGCAGTAAGCCGTACGAGCTTGATCCTCATGTTGCAAATGGGGGATTTGTTCTTGAGGCGAGGCGTGAACGATTTGTTTGGCATCCAAAGACTGGTTTGTATTTGAGTTGTGATCCTGAGGGGCTTGATTTGATGGTGCAGGTTGGCACAGGGGTTGCCGAGCCTAAGCAGAATTTGTGGATGCTCGCTCAGCGTTTTACTGTTGAGCAAAGGGTCGCTAATGCGAGATTGTTGTATGAGCGTGCGGGTATGACGCCTGTTGAGTTTGCAGAGATGAAGGTTTGCGCTCCGGAGGAGTATTTTCCGTCTAGGCATAATTCTAGTTTGACTGATTTGTTGAGGAAGGGAGTTGCGGCTTTCTTCCCGCAGTGTTATTGGTTTGAACTGCAGGCTCGTCAGGAAGCGCGTGGTAAAAAGTAGATTATTTTGTTTGAGTTATAGTTCCTACATCTATGAATGGTGTTGCTCCGCCTGTTACTTTTGGCAGTTGTCCGTCCCATTTTTGGATTTTCAGCCATTCTAGGTAGTTCGCGTTGCCGATTTGTTCTTTGACGATCAGTATTGCTTTTGCTTCTCCTTCTGCTTGGGCTACTGCTGCTTTTTGGAATCCTATTGCTTGGGCTTCTGCTTGTTGTGCCTCAATCTTGATCCGATCGAGGTCGCGTTCTGCTTTTAGTTTGAGTTGTTCAGCAGTGACTTTTTGCTCGATTGCCACGTTGAAGCTTTCGCTGAAATCAAAGTCTGTTATGGAGAGTTCTTCAACTATGACTCCTCTTTCGTGTAATCGTGTGCTGAGTTGTGTTTGGATTTTATTTTTGACGTCTGCTCGTTTGGTGACGAGTTCTTCTGCTGTGAATTGTGCGGTTATTGCTTTGACTCCTTCTTGTACTGCTGGTTGGATGATTCTGTCTTCAAATTCCAAGCCGAGTTTTGTGTATATTTCTGGTGCGTTTTCTGGTATGATTCGGTAGTTGACTGCTATTTGGCTGTGTACTACTTGTAGGTCTTTGCTTGCTGCTTCTGCCTCAGTTGTGTACTTTTGTGTTTGAACGCTCATTTTCACGACTGATTGTATGAGTGGTAGTTTGAAGTGGAAACCTTCTGTTGCGGCTACAGGGCTTGCTCTGCCGAATGTGAGCAATACTCCTCTGTATCCTGCTGTTATTGTGTAGAAGCTGCTCCATAAAAGAATGATGACGATTAGTATGGAAACAACTTTTGGCCACTTGCTTGGCGTTTCTTCTTTAGGCATACGCTGTGAATCCGTTCTGTGTTTATAAGGTTGGCGATTTTTAGAACAGGGCATTAGCATCCTTGTGCTTCCGCCTTAATACTACATTCTACACACTACTTACTACAAACTAATAGCCAACAGCCTACGTCCTAATACCTATGACCTTCATCCTAGAACATGCATTCCAGGCAGACGTGGCCGCCTGCGTATTCTGGCTTGGCTGTTATGATTTCTTCTGGTTTTTTCCCTATGTATAGGACTTGTTCTTTTTTGCTTCCGTAGCGATATATTGTTATTCCTTTGCATTTGAGCTTATGTGCAAGCAGGTATGCTTTCTTGACGTCTTCTGGTGTTGCATTTTCTGGCAGGTTGATTGTTTTTGAAACCGCATTGTCGCAGTGTTTTTGCCAGGCTGCTTGCATTCGTACGTGTATTTCTGGTTTGATTTCTAGTGCTGTTCTAAACAATCTTTGGATGTCTTTTGGTACTTCTTTCATTCCTGTTATTCGTCCTGTTTTGGCTATTTTTGCCATCAGGCTTTTGGTGTAGAATCCTCTTTTCCTGGCCATTCGTTCAAAGCTTGGGTTGACTTCTAGGAGTTGTGTTCCTTCCATTACTTCCCTGACAAATGAGACTGCAAAAAGCGGTTCGATGCCTGATGTTGCGTCTGCTATTATTGAGATTGTTCCTGTTGGCGCTATGGTGGTTACAGTTGCGTTTCTTGTCATTTTGACTTTTGTTTTCCAGGTGCTTTGTTCAACGTTTGTGAAGCTTCCTCTTTCTTCTGCCAGCTTGTTGCTTGCTTTGCGTGCTTCGTCGTTGATGAATTTGGCTAGTTTTTCTGCAAATGTTAGTGCTTGTGTGCCGTCATAAGGTAGTCCGAGGTTTACAAGGAGTTCTGCAAATCCCATTACTCCAAGCCCTATTCTTCTGTTTGCTTTTGTTATTTGTTCTATTGCAGGAAGTGGATACTTGTTGACGTCTATTACGTTGTCTAGGAAGTGTACTGAGTTGTGGATTGTTGTTTTGAGTTTGTCCCAGTCTAGTTTGCCGTTTTTGAGCATTTTGGTGAGGTTTATGCTTCCTAGATTGCAGCTTTCGTATGGGTGTAATGGTTGTTCGCCACAGGGGTTTGTGCTTTCGATTGTTCCGAGTTGTGCTGTTTGGTTTTTTCTGTTGATTTCATCGATGAATACAAGTCCCGGGTCGCCTGTTTTCCAGGCGTTTGCGATGATAAGATCAAAGACTTCTGTTGCATTGAGTGTTTTTGTTTTTTGGTTGGTTCTTGGATTTACAAGCAGGTATTCTTTTTTCTTTGCTACTGCTTCCATGAACTCGTCTGTTGCCGCTATTGATATGTTGAAGTTTCTCAATGTTTCTTCTCTACTCTTGACGGTGATAAACTCAAGGATGTCTGGGTGTGTGCAGTGTAGTATGCCCATGTTTGCTCCTCTTCTTTTGCCTCCTTGTTTGAGGACTTCTGTTGTCATGTCGAAGACGTTCATGAAGCTTACTGGTCCTGATGCTACTCCTTTTGTGCTTCTTACTATGTCTCCTGCTGGTCTCAGCTTGCTGAAGCTGAAGCCTGTTCCTCCTCCTGTTTGGTGGATTAATGCTGTCCATTTTACTGCGTCGAATATTTCTTCTAGCGAGTCTCCGACCGGCAGTACAAAGCATGCGCTGAGTTGTTGGTTTTGCGTGCCCGCATTCATTAGTGTTGGCGTGTTTGGCAGGAATTCAAGGCTGGACAGCATTTGGTAGAATGTGTCTTCTGTTTTTTTGACTGCTCCTTTTTTGTATAGCTGGTCTGCTTGTGCGACTGCTTTTGCCACTCGTCTGAATAGTCTTGCTGGTGTTTCTGTGATGTTTCCTTTGTCGTCTCGTAGCAGGTATCTGTTTGCCAGTACTCTGATTGCGTTGGCTGTTAGCTTTAGTTCGTCTCTTACTCCTAGGAATGTTTTGAATTCTCTCAGTTCTTTGTGTTTTTCCCTGTATAGGATGAAGCTTTTTGCAACGTCGACTAGTTTGTTTTTGATTAGCACTTCTTCTACAATGTCTTGGATGTCTTCGACTGTTGGTAGGATTTTTGTGAAGTGTTTTTCTGCTTCTTTGACTGCTTGGTCTGCGAGCTTTCCTGCCAGGCTTTCTTTGCGTTTTACAGAAGTTAGTGCTTTTGAAATGGCGAGTTTGATCTTTTCCGGTTGGAATGGAACGATCGTGCCGTCTCTTTTTCGTACTTTGGCGATGTGCACCATCTTTTGTTTATCTGGTGCAGTGTTTTATTTAAAGGTTGTGACGATGGAGAGGTTATTTTCTATATTGAAATTATATTTAATTCAAAGGCAAAAAACGTCGTAACCCTGTCAAAAACCACCGGTGATCGCTCGCTGCGCTCGCTCAACACTGGTGGCATGACGGTCGCCACAGGCGAGCAATAGCCAATAGCGGTGGTTCCAAGAAAATCCTGTGGATTTTCTGGGCCCAGAAAAGCAAAGCTTTTCTTGGTTTGAGCACACTCGGAATTCCACCCTATTGTGGTTTGCGATAGCCAAACCACCAGTCTTATAAGACTGGTGGAATTCCGATGTTTAAAACAAGCCTTGTTGGCGTTGGTAAAATGATAGAATACACAGTTATGGGGTGCAGCTTTGGCAGTTCTGCTGCTGATTTGCGCAGGGTTAAGAGTGAGGCTGCACGGGCTTTTCCAGATGATGCAAATAAAAAATCCGATCGCGAGGTTTGTTTGGTATGGATGAGGATTTGAGGGGTTTGGAGCGTCGCGCGAGTGAGACTGGAGCGCCGGAAGATTATTCGCATCTTGCGGGTGCATACGGTCGTCTTGGCAGATTTCTGGAAGCTGCTGGCGCTTATTTGAGTGCTGGGCAGTCGTTGGATGCGAGCAGGTCTCTTTTGTTGTGTTCTGATGCTCAGCTGCGTTCTCCACTGGCTAGCAGGGCGATTGATCAATTGGTCTTGGATAGGGCTTCTCGCGTGCAGCCTCAGGTGTGTGTTGTCAATGGGGAGATTTATGCGAATCTTGCAGAGGCAAATGTTCGCCGAGTTGAATATGGAATAGCTAGTGCAAGGATTGCTCTTGCGTTTGCTTCGTATCAAAACCCCCCTCAATCGCTGCGTGAGTTCGCGGGCAGGCTTGCGAAGATTCATCGTGGTTTGAATAATCTGCGAGGTGCGTGTTCTGTTCTTGAAGAACTGTTAAGGCGGCCATTGCAAACTGGTTCTTCTGCTGCAGAGTCACGGGTGCGTGCATACCGTGAAGCTGGCGAAACTGACGAGGCGAGAGAGGTTTTGATAGATGTGTTGGTGAGAGGAGAGGTTTATGATTGGGTGCGCAGGGAGTTCGCAATTCTGTTTCCTGTGTCAATTCCTTTTGGCGCATCTGCGCGATATGTTGAGGATGAACCAATCGAGGACCCTCTTGCCATCGAAGAAGCAATCGAGCGTGATCAGGAAGAGCGTGCAAGGGCGCGCATGGGCCGTGACCCTGTCTTTGATTAATTTCATCCGTTGCTTTCTACAAACTATTTGCTGCACACTACAAACTAATAGCCAACAGCCTACGTCCTACAAACCACACACTACTTACTACAAACTATTTTCGCCCTTCATCCTTCGCCCTACAACCTACATCCTTTTATAACCCGCCTCTGTTCATTCGTTCATGAAACTCCTTATTGGCGTGGTAACGCATGGCAAGCATAGGTACGTGCTTGACCAGTTTGTTGATGCTTTGAACAAGCAGACTGTTAGGTCTGATGTGTTGTTTGTTGTGAACAATGGCGAGTTTGGTTATTTGAAATTGTTGCAGTCTATGAAGCTTAATGTTGTTGAGGATCCTTTGCCTGCAAAGTCTCGGATTGAGAAGATTGTGAATGGTAGGAAGTTTTTGCGTCAGTATGCTTTGGATAAAGGTTACGACGCGTTGCTTTTTGTTGATTCTGATGTTTTGTTGCCTGAGAATGCTGTTGAGCTTTTGACGCAAACTCAGGGTGATGTTGTTGCGGGTGTTTACTTGGAGGCTTTCAACTTAGGCGGTAAGACGGTTGTTGCTCCGCGTGTGTTTAAGGATTTGGGTGGTGGCAACTGCCAGCTTTATACTTATGAGGGTGTTGCGTCTTCGCAGGTGCTTGAGGTTGGTGCTGCTGGTTTTGGTTGTTGTTTGATTTCAAGGAAGGTTTTGGAAAAGATTGGTATTGGTACTTTTAGCTCTGAATCTACTGGTGGCGAGGATGTGAAGTTTTTCTTGGATGCTCGTAAGCAAGGTTTCAAGTGCGTTGCTAACACTCTGGTCAAATGCACTCATTGTCCTTTCCCTCTTGACGATCCTAAGGCAGATTTGTTCAGGTGGAAGACCCGCGTTGAGGATTGGAAGTACGAGCTTGAGTATTAGCTTTTGGACGTTAGTACTGATAGCCACTGGCCAATAGATAATTGAGGTTGGAGGTATAAGGCGGAAGGATGAAGAATAAAAAGGTTGAAGGTATAAGGTTGAAAGGTGAAGAACTTCTATCTTCGTCGTTCTTCCTTTTTTATCTTCGCCCTTCTTCCTTCGTCCTAATACCTACATCCTAATAGCCACCGGCCAACAGCCAATGGTTATATGCTTCTCAGAATTATCGCAATCTGTACAATCGCAATTATCAGTTTGGTAAACATCACAATTGCTCTTCCGATGAGTGCTGCTTTTGCTGCTTTCCACGCTTTCTTTGCATGTCTTGTGTGATAGAGTTCTCCTATCCATGCGCCTAGTGCTGCGCCGGCTACCAAACCAACTATTGTTCCTAATATTGGTACGATGCTTAGCAAACTTGCGCCAATGATGCCTCCCAGAATTGTTCCAATTAACCCGTAGCGTGAAACACCATTCTTTTTCATTCCAACGTAGGTGATTATCCATTCTAGTAATTCGCCTAGCAATGCGAGTCCTGCGAGTATGGCGAGTGTTTGCCAGCTGATTATCATTTGCCACATTATCAAGTCATATAATGCTGCTGCCAGAAGTATAAGGAACGTGCCTGCTATTCCTAAAGCAGATAGTGCTATTCCTGCTGCTGCAAATAGCCAGAAGATGATTAGCGCTATGACTTGTTGCATTTTACATCTTTGCATCAGGCCATTTAATAGCTTTGTGAAAAGGGGGCGCCGGGGCTGGGATAGTCAACCCTACGGCCGGAAAAACCGCAAGGTTTTTGAATGTCGGAATTCGATAGAACGAATAGAGTTTTGCATCGAATTCCGAGCAAGTTAAGAATCGAAAGATTCTTAACTCCCAGATGCCCTTTCGGGATACGGTGTTTCAGGCCGTTGCTCAACCAGGATGAGCGACCCGGCGTTATTTTTTTCTTTGTTTTACTCGAATATATACCCGTCGAAGTGAAATCCGGAAACTTTCCAATACAGTTCATAATGGTTTTTAAGGTGTTGGACTGAATTCCGGAGAATTTCTAACAAGTTATAGTGCTCAAATGTTCATTTTTTTGTATTCTGATGATTTTGTCTGCAAACCCTTCGATTTTTTGTTCATGGGAAACAAGTAGTATTTGTTTGAGCTGTAATTGTTGTAGTACGTCTCTCATTTTGTCTAGTTGTTCTGCTGAGAATCCGTCGGTTGGCTCGTCTAGGATGAGTAAGTCTTTTGTTTTTATGTTGTTTATTAGTGAGTTGATTGTTTTGTTTAGTGCCAGTCTGTATGCTAGTGCGCATGCTGTTCTTTCTCCGCCACTTAGATGCTCTACGTCTATGTCGTATCCGTTTTGTTGTATTATGGGTGTGAATTCTTGGTCTAATCTTGCGCTTAGCAGGTCCTCAACCAGCATGGAGAACCATTGTTGGAATAATGCATTGAATTCGTGGTGAATTTTTGCCATGACGTGTTGTTCAATGACTCCCATTAGTGGGATGAAGTAGTCTGTTAGCCAGTGGTGTGCGTGCTGGGTTTTTTCTAGTTGTTTTTTGGCTCGTTCTTTTCTTTCTATTTCTTCTTGCATGAGTTTTAGTGTTTTTGTGAGGCTTGTTTCTTTTTGCGCAAGGGTCGCATGTTGGATGCTCAGGGATCTTTCGTTTTGGATTGCTGCATCAATTTGTTTTTTGGCGTTTTCGTGTTCTATTGGGTTGTGTGCGAATGCAGAGAGGTTTTGTTCTAGTTGACTTATTGTTGTCTGTGTTTGTTGTACTTCTTGTTGTAGTGTTGTTTGGTGTGTTTCAAGTATTTTTTTGCGTTGGCTTGCTTGCTCGTAGTGTTTGTTTGCAAGTGTCGATATTGCTGCTTCTCGTTCTTTTGTGCGTAATTGTTCGAGTTCTTGTTTTAAAATTAGAAGTTCTTGTTCTGCTTGTTTGATTATTGTTGTGTGCTGGTTTGCCTCTTGTTCGTACCCTGTGACTTTTTCTTTTTCCTGTTGTAATAGTGTGTGTTTGTGGTCTGGTGTGACTTGTTGGAGGCAGGTTGGGCATTGTGCCAGTCCATTGATTTTTTGCGTGCTTATGCTTGCTTGTTTTTTGAGCGTTTCAATCTCCGTTATCTTTATGACTGTTGTGCGTATTGCTCTTTCTTTTTCCTGGAGGGATTGAGTTAGATTGGTGTTTTTCTTTGCCAACTCTTCAGAATCAACCACTGCTGGTGGTGCTTGTTTTAGTTGTTCTGTGAGTGTTGCGAGATCTTGTTGTAGTGAGGTGTATTGTTGTTGTTTTGCTGTTAGTTGTGCTTTGCTTGTGCTGAGTTCTCTTAGGATTGTCTCGTGTTTGTTTCTTTTGTCTTCAAGTTGCGTGATTCGCGCTTTCATAATGTTGAGGAAAGTGCGTGCGAGTTCGAGCTGTGGTGCAAGGGCAGATATTTGGTTTTTTGTTTGGCTGAGTTCTTGTTGGTGTTGTTCTGCTTGTTTCTTCTTTAGTTCAAGGTCCGTTAACACCAGGTCCATTGCTCTTTTTCTTTCTCTGAGGGTTTTTGTGTATGTGCTTGCGTTTTGTGCTATTCTTGCGTACTTGTCTATGTCGAATACTTTTCTTAGGAGTGCTAGTCTTTCTTCTGGCGTGTCTTGTATGATTTTTTTCATGTCTTCTTGTGGCGTGTATACTGTGTATCTGTAGACGAAGTTTTTGCTTTTGGTCAGGAGTTCTTCTGGATAGCCTAGTACTTCGAGGATTTTGCTTTTGAGCTCTACTGCTGTTGCTTCTTGTTTTACGTCGTTGGTTAGCAAATATCCTGAGTCTTGTTCAACGCTTTTTCCTCTTTTCAGCGTTCTGCATATTGTGTATGTGTTTTTTTCTACTTTGAACGTGAGCTCTACGCTTCCTTTCATTGTTCCGTTTCTTAATAGCGCATTTCCTGATAGTTCTCCGCGTAATAGCCCAAATAGTGCGAACTCGATTGCGAGAAGTACGGTGCTTTTGCCGCTTCCTATGTCTCCTGAGAGCATGGTGATTCCTTCTCCAAATTCAATGTTTGCATTAGTGTAGCTTCGTATGTTGTGCAATTTGAGACGGAGCAGTTGCATGGACAAAACTCTTTTCAGGAGTTATAAAAGGATTGTTGGGCTCCACAAGACATCTCTTTCCATAAGCTTTTTAAAACGTGTTCTTCTTTTTGTGTTGTATGGGGAAAGAAATGCAGACTGAGAGTTTGACTGGCCAATTGTGTCCGATGTGTGGCAAGAAGGAGCTTACTTTGACTGAGGGTGCTTCTGAGGTTCCGTTTTTTGGCAGGTTGTTTTTGTTTAGCATGCACTGCAGTAATTGTCATTATCATAAGGCTGATGTTGAGGCTGCTGAGCCCAAGGAGGGCGCGCGGTATACGTTTGAAGTGTCTGGCAAGGATGATTTGAGCGTTCGCGTTGTTAGAAGTAGTGAGGGAACGATTAAGATTCCTCATGTTGGCTCTCTTGAGCCTGGTGTGAATGCTGAGGGTTTTGTTTCTAATATTGAGGGTGTGATTGAGAAGTTTAAGAAGCAGGTTGAGTTGTTGCGTGATACTGCTGAGGAGGATGAGGATAAGAAGAAGGCAAAGAATCTTTTGAAGAGGCTGCAGAATGTCTTGTGGGGTTCTGAAAAATTAAAAATCATCATTGAGGATCCTACGGGTAATAGCGCAATTATTTCTGAAAAAGCAGCGAGGGAAAAACTTAAATGAAAAAGATGAAACCTGAGTTTAAGGTGGCGGATAAATATTTGGATCTTAAGACGTTAGATACAAATGTTGTTCTCGAGCATCTAGATGAGCAGATTAAGCTTAGAGAGATGAGCGTTGAGGCGCGTTTCAAGAAGAAACTTAAACAGTGATTATACTGGTACGCTCATGCTTGCGAGCACGTAATCGGTGACTTCTGGCATGTTCTTTTTGCAATATCTTGCCATGATGGTCTGTGTTTGTTGTGGTGCAAGCCTTATTTCTCTTTCAAACATTCGTACTGCGCGGTGTACTGAGAGTGCGTAGAGGGCGCTCATTACGTCTCCAAGATTATCAACTTCCTCTTCTGCCATGCGCAAGTAGTTTCCAACCTCTTCTTCTACTGTATCGCGTGAGAACTTGGTTGGGTTTTCGTAGAATTCTCTTAGCCTATAGTGTGCCCATCCGAGTGCGAGTTTTCTGCGTTCTTTATCTAATGGGGTGTCTTCTGTTCGCGTTGTGAGCTTTTTCTCTTTGCAAGTGTCCTTCGGATCTCCTAGGTATTTTTTGTCAAACGCGCTTTCTTTGGGTTCGTGTTGTCTGAGAGCTCTCCGGACAAAATTGTATTCGCGCTGGCTAAGATCTATATCTGCTAGGAACGGGCATCTTTCTGTTTCACTATTTAGGATTTCTTGTAATGTCATTTCACTCACTGCATGGAGAATCACCAGTATACTCTTAAGTATATTGACAAAAATGAGCCATTTATGTAGAAAGTGACATATTTAGCGTGAAAGTGACACTTCTAGCCCGTCGGGTGCATAGATGCTGCGGGGGAGCGGTCTGTATTTTCCTTTTGACTGGTAGCGGGCCATTTCTGTGATCGTGATATCGCGCAAGTCTGTATATGGTGTGCGGAAATAGAGGTGGCCAGCAACGACTTCTGGTTCGTATTCTGTTGGGTCTTTTCTTCTTTTTGCATCTGCGATTGTGTCACGAAGGTAATCCAGGCGGTTCATCACCCAGCGTATGCGTAGCGCTTCGATAATATCGGGGAGCTGGGAAACAAGATCGTGGCGGTATGCTCGTTTGAGAAATTCAGCTGCACGTCTCATCGTGGGTTGTTCGTTTCTTTTGTAGACTGGATGTGGCGTGTAAAGTGTTTTTAGCGGGCAGCTGACGTAGGCATGCAGCACCCATAATGCTGCATCTTCTAGGGCTCTCGGATCTCTTGTTTCTTGGTTGAACTGGAGTTCTTTTGGGAGTGGTGCGCAGTGTGTTATTGCCCGTTCTGCGAACTGGAGTGCGTTTGGGTCTAGATTGGGCATTCGTGCGCCAACAAATGAGAGTTTGTGTCCAAATAACGCTTCGTACGCACGTAAGTCTTGTGCTAACCCTACGTCTTGTGTTACATTCATGTCTCCACCCCTTTTGCTTCGCTGAAATTATTGTATTTAAAGGTTTTATGTTTCCATGAACAGTGAAGACAAATATGCTGTAATCACTCTTAAATGACTACAAAAAGAAACCTTTATATATTGCCTTTATATTTTTTCTTCTGAAAAGGGTGGCTTGATGAAACCACGTATCAATATTGGGAACTTGAAAGATGGCCAGCAAGAGGTTGCGAGCCAGATTCGTATTAATGAAGATTTCTCGCTGAATGATGTAAAATATGTTGCAGGCTTTGATGTTGCGTTTTTAGGCAATCAAACAATTTGCGCTGCTGTCGTTATGGAAGCTTCAACTGGCAAGATTGTTGAGAAAAAAACCAGCATTGCGCCTACTCCTATGAACTTCATTCCTGGCTTTCAGGCATTTCGTGAAGGTCCTCCGATTTGTCAAATTTATTACGATTTGGAATACGAACCGGACGTATTAGTTGTTCCTGGCTCTGGCATAGCCCATCCAGTGAGGTGTGGCTTGGCGTGTTTTGTTGGCGTTGAGCTTGGCAAGCCGACCATTGGTGTTGCCAAGAGCATTCAGGATGCGAAAGTTGAAGGCGAAGATATTTTTGTTGACGGCTTGCTCTCTGGCAAATTGTTGAAAACAAAAGAGCATGCGAATGAACTGTACGTTTCTCCAGGCAACATAATTCCTATCACTGCTTCTCTCGAATTGTTGAAAAAATTCATCTGCCTGCCGCACAAGTTGCCGGAGATGTTGCACGTCGCGCATAGACTTGCGAAAAAGGCTTTGGAAGAGAAAAGGAATGGTCCTAGCGTGCGGGAAATGCAAATTGAGAGCGAGTGATATGTACTAGCTTGTTCTTCCGGTTCGTGAGTTGTTGCCTTCGCAGCGTACTTTGAGGAGGGAGACTCTTGATTGGTATGCGCGTGAGTTCTCAGATGATTTTCCGTTGGTTGCAGTTATCAAACGTGGAGATGGTTGTTTTGTTGTTTATGATGGGCATCATTGTGCTGTTGCTCAGTCAAGAAAAGGAGTCATTGCAATTCACACATTTGTTCCAGAGTCTTATGAAGATTTATCGTTAACTGGCGGGCCTTTCTATTCTTCAAGCAGGCGTCTTGAGGATGAAATTAAGGGTTGTTTGGAAATACAAGAAAAAGTTGCAAAAGAAAAAATTATTTCTATTGATGATTTGCGCGTAACTTGATTACTCCGCAAGCTCGACTCTTGGCTCGTCTGAGTGTACTGCTTTCATTTGCTTGCTGCGGTAGATGCTTGCGAACGATGGCGTTACGACAAGGAAGTCTTCTCCAAAGCCTGCTATTTCGCCTTCAATAGCATCAGTTGTTTTTTTGAGCTTGTTTATTGCGCGTTTCAACTCGACTAGGTCTTTGTCTTTCAATGGTCTGATGTTTACCAGTGCAATAGTGTATCCTTCTCTTAGAGAATCCAGGACCGGTTTTACATCGTCAAATGCGTCCAGCAGGAACGGTCTGACGATGACTTTGCTTCTTACTGCTTCGTTGTCGTTTTCCAGTTCGACATATTCTGTTTCTTTCTCCATCTCGTCATATTTTGGTCCGGAGAGTTTTTCTTTCAGCGTGGAAAAAATGCCCATATCACAACACCTCGCTTTTGTTACTCCGGAATGAGGTTCGCTTATATTTAAATTCTTCGTTGGGGGAAAAGAGGTATTGGGGTGAAGGTTGACGGCGAAAGAAGGTCTTCTTCTTTCCGCCTTCGTCCTAATTCCTACAACCTACTTCCTACGTCCTAATACATACAACCTAATGCCTAACGCCTTCGTCCTTCACCCTCCCGTTGCCGATATCTTTATAAACCCCTGCTCAACCCGAAAGCGTATGTCAGCAAGAAAGGGCGGTGCTCGCGCGGGTACTAGGCGTTTGTGGCGTAAGCAGCCGAGGACCAGAGGTAAAATTTCTATTACTAAGTATTTCATGCCTTACAAGGTTGGCGATCATGCTGTGCTTAACGCCGATCCTGCTGTGCAGAAGAGTTTGTACCATCAGCGTTTCCATGGCAAGGCTGGTGTTGTTGTTGGTAAGCGTGGTGAGTGTTATGAGTTGCAGGTTATTGATGGTGGCAAGGAGAAAATGCTTGTCGTTCATCCTGTGCATATGAAAAAGCTGGAAGGTAAGTAAAAATGGCGCAGAAGGTTCTTTCACAGGTAGCAATAAATGCTTCTGAGCTTCATGCTGAGTTGAAGCGTATTAAGGATCGTGATAAGGATCTTGGCTTTAGGGCGCAGAAGTCTTTGGATCATTTGGAAGCTTTGGGTGTTTTGAGCGCGGAAAAAGCAAAGGAGCTTTTTGAAAAGCTTGCCAAGCTTGAAGTTCCTCGTTTGCGTGACATTCATTTTCACAAGATTGTTGATGTTCTTCCTGTGACTGCTAAGGATGTGAAAGTAGCGTTGCAGGGCTATAACGTGACTGTTTCTCAGGAGTCCTGTAAGAAGATTGCGGATCTTGTGGCAGAGTTTGTGGAGTAGCTTTTTGGACAGTTTTTAATTTTGGGGCAGCCTTTCTGTAACCATCGCTAAGTAGTTAAAAGACCGAAAGCTTTATATAACAATTAACCACTTTTTAGTGGTTATGGATGTTGAACAATCTCTTGATGTGTTGGCAGGACAGTATCCTGGTGTCTGCCTGGCAGAGCTACATGAGGGCGATATTATTTATAGAGGAGTGACTAGAGAAGGCCGGCTTGCGTACCATATTGACAATCCTTATGTTTGTGCGGGGTTAGGTGAAGTTCCAGCTCTTCAGACTTTGGGGAGCAAACTTTCCGAAGTGTTGGAGTCTAATGATCTCGCAGTGCGTGGAATGTTTGCGCGTGCGCCTGTGGCAACGCTAGGTCAGTTGGGAAAGGCGCGGGTGCTTGACTTTTCAGTTCCAGTAAAGCTGGGGTATGGTGCTTCTGTTGAGAAGGCGACGCTCGCTCAACTTGCATTGCAGAGGCGTAACAAATCATTTTTGTGTCATGGGACTATGACTGGCGCGCTTGACGGTATTGAAGATCTCTCGGCTTCGTTTAACATTGTTGAGGTTGATGGCCGTTTTTGGATTTTTGATGCGGAAAACCCTGGCTTCGAGGGAGAAGGCATTACTTTGCCGTATATTGCTCCTATCGACCGGTATGATGATGTCTCTGGAGAGCTTGTCGTTGATCCTTCTCGTGCAGACGGTAGGGTTTATACGGTGAAGTGAGCCTCTGGTCTTCTTCGTCCTACAACCTACCGGCCAATAATTAGTCACCCATACCTATTTATAGAAGCTAGCTTTACAGTTCTTGTTAGAATGCAAAATTCAGTTTTGAACGGGCATGGAACAGCAGATGAACAGTCAGTCACCCGAGCAGCGTGTTCGGGAGGAGCATGTGATCGTGCTAGACTTCTTGCCGCATGGGCACCCGTTGGATTCTCGTCCTAGAAAAACTCCTGTTGTTCAGGCTATTGGTAAGAATCATCTTGTCTTGTTGGAGCTTGTTCCGAAGAAGGATGTTATTTTGCAGCCTTTGCATGAAGTTTACATTGGTGAGGGCAAGCGGGACCAGATCCACCACATAGTTGGCAGGGTGAAGCTTGACGACTTGACTGCTACTGCTAAGAGTACGTTGGATATTGTTATCAAGGATGTCGTTGCAAATAACGAGAAGCATTTTGTGGACTTTTTTAACAAATCGCAGCCTTTAACGACTCGCATGCACCAGTTGGAGCTTTTGCCTGGCTTGGGCAAGAAACACATGTGGGAAATAATCGAGAAGCGCGATGAAAAGCCTTTTGACAGCTTTAAGGACATAAAGGCCCGCGTTAAGCTCATGCCTGATCCTGAGAAGATTGTTGCCAAGCGCATTATAAAAGAGCTTACTGGTGAAGAGAAGCACAGGATCTTTGTAGACGTTTAAGTCTTTTATCGTCGATAAACCGTTAACTCTGTGAGTGAAATAACCAAAGCTTTATAAACGTCGGACTGCTTTTTTGACCTAAAAACCGTGGAGGGGATTTACTATGGCAGAAGGAAGATGCATGAAGTGTAAGATGCAAGTTGAGATTAAGGACGCCAAAGAAGTGACCATGAAGAATGGTATGAAGGCGTTGAAGGGCAAGTGCGGCAAGTGTGGCACAAGCGTGTTCCGCATCTTGGGCAAAAAGTAATTTTTCTTTTATCCTCTTTTTTTAATTCTGTTCTTTCTTGCACGCCACAAACTACTGGCTAACAGACAATCGCCTACATCCTACAACCTTCGCCCTTCTTCCTTCCGCCTTCTTCCTGAGTATATTTCACAAATTTTAAATACTTCTTTTGGCTTGATTTCTACAGCAAAGGGGAGGTTTCAACATGAAGCACTTGTTGATGGCAGAAGACGACGAAGAGGAGAGTTTTGACAAGGAGTACGACGACGGAGACTGGGACAACTAATTGGAAAGTAGTCTGTAGTGTGTAACGTCTGTCTACTGACTACCAACTACAAACTATAGCTTTAAATACCCTCTTTCTGCCTTTTTTTTTAATGAGCAAGTTTCCTTGTCAGGATGGTGAGCCTTGTAATCGTTGTGGTGGTTGTTGCCATATTCGTGAGAATTTCCGTATGGATGTCCAGGACGAACAGAGTGTGAAGCAGAAGGTTTACGCGCGCACTCGTGTTCTGTACTTGTATCCTATGAACCGTTACACTATTTCTTTGTCAAACGAGGAAAAACAGCGTCTCGAACGATTGGCGAAAGAGCGTGGCTTAAAGTTGAGTATTCTTCCGAAGAAGGTCATCTACGATGCTGTTGGTGACAAAGCTTTCGTGTGGGATTGGTTTGTTGATCATGAGGTTTGTCCGTTCTTGAAGGGAGATAATGAGTGCACGATTTACGAGCACCGTCCTGAGATTTGCAGGATGTTTCCTGAGGTTAAGAACGAGCAGCTATTCGAGATTCAGCAGTTTGTGAAAGACATCCCTGCGGCTGACGTTCCATATGCAGAACTGATTAAGCGTGCGTCTAATGCATTGCAGCGTTCTGGCGTTTTAGTATAGACACAACGTTTAATAGTGTAGGCACTTTTCTTTGAGTATGCCTGCGCCTTTTACTGATGAAGAATTGCAAGCTGCTGATGTTCTGGAGGATACTACCAAGGAGATCGAATCGCTCGATTTGGAAAAAATGCAGGCTGGCATGGATGCTTATCTAGTGCATGGTCAGCCGCCTGATGTTCGTCCGTTGTTGCAAAAGGAACGTGCGATGGCTGAAAAGGCGTTCGAATTGTTTAAATCGTTGAAGTCTCGTTTTGAGGCGGTGAATGCTGATGGAAAGGCAGTGATGGCGTTTTGCCGGTGCCGCAGGGGTCCTGAGGGAGTGTGGGTTTGCGATATGGATCGTGATAAAAGGATTCGTGATGCTGCCAACAAGCTTTCCGAGTTTAAGCTGGCGTTATATGGTTTTTTCAACAAACTTCAGGCAGCGAGCAGGTTGCATGTTGGTGAGAACGAGTTGTGGAGGGGTCAGTATAAGTGGTCATTGGGTCGTCGGAGCGAGCTTGAGGAACTGCATTGGGGCGTCTTTGGTTTGAGTGTGTGGAAGAATACTGCTATTTTTCAAAGAGTTGCGTGATTGTATAGTACCGTAATTGATTAACCTTCTCCAGTATATACGTCGCGCCCAAACTAGTATACGGTTCATTCGTAAAAGAGACCATGTGGTCCGCTTGGGCCAAAATGTTAACTAATAT
>JACQMY010000014.1 GCA_016203305.1 Candidatus Woesearchaeota archaeon | reverse complement strand
TACTACTAGAAAGTAGCTACCGTCTTCCTTTCTTCACTCGTGTTATTGCTTTCTTTACGAATGGTTTTGCCTTGCTTTTTTCGCGTTGGTATTCTTGTTTTGCAAAGGTGAGCAATCTTTTGCCCTCAAGCTTTAGTTCTTTCATGACTGATTTAGCCAAACTCTTGGCTTCTTGTTTTGTCATGATTCTTTGCTCGCAGAGTTCTTTCAAATCTCTGGTCAATATTCTTTTTGCTTCGTGCGCGACTTCTTTGCCGACGTGCACTAGTTCTTTGCCGAGTTTTTTTGTTGCCCTCACTGCTTTTTTTGTGTTTTTCATAGTGCCTCCTTTGCGTTCATGCTATTTAATCATTACGCTATTCCATCTTCATCCTTCTACCTTCGTCCTACATCCTACTTCCTACATCCCAATGCCAACGCCATGCCTATTCATGCAAATCATGTTTTGGATGGTGCTCTCTGTTGATGCTCACAAGTAAGAGTAGTACGAAAAGGCTGGCAAAAATATAGCTGACCATGCTGACTACGCTGTAAGTTCCTATTTTTGGTCCGAAGTCTATCATTAATGCTCCTGCCATTATTAGCGCTGCTGCGATGAGCGCAAAGCTCACTCGGTTGCTGGACCTGTTGATGTCCTTGCCAATATGTCTGAATTGGCTGTCTTTTAGCATTACGCTTAATCGTCCTTGTCTTATGCTTTCTACTGCTGCAAGTGTTTTGACTGGCAGTTCTGCTGTTGCATCAAAAAACAGTTTTGCGCGTTTTGAAAAGCGTTCAATGAGTTTTGTTGGCGTGCGTTGTTTGCGCAGGAGTTTTGTGATTGTTGGTTGTGTTTGCGTGATGTAGTTGAATTCTGAGTCGAGTTGTCGTGCTGTTGCTTCTGCTGTCACGAGTGCTTTGCCCAACAACACAGTATCTCGGGGCAGCATGAGGTGGTGTTTTGTGGACAGAATGAATAGTTGGTGCATTAGGTGGGTTACTCTGTTGTTCTGATGTTCCCACCACTCATCTAGTAGTCCTTCAACGCGCGCCTTGAACGCGTCAACATCAGTAGTGCTGCTTGGCGTTCCGTAAGTGAGCAGCGTGTCGGTTATTCCTTGTGAATCGCGTTGTACTATTGCTAGATAGAGTTGCATGCCTAATTTTCTTGTTTTGCTGTCGATGTGCCCCACTATTCCAAAGTCCAATAGTCCGATTTTGCCGTTTTTGAGTATTAGGATGTTGCCTGGATGCAGGTCTGCGTGAAACACGCCAGTGGTGAATACTTGTTCGAGCAGGCTGTCGATTAGTACTTGGGCCGCATGTGGTTTTTGTTTTTCAGAGAGCTCGTTTAACTTTATGCCGTCCAAATATTGTAGGGTGAGCACGCGTTTGGTTGTGTGCGTTTCAAACACTTTTGGGACTACAACATCGTTTGTCGTGATTGACTTTCTGACTTCTTCAACATGGCGTGCCTCTGTCGTGAAGTCGAGTTCTTGTTTTGTGTAGTGCTCGAACTCGTTTAGTATGAGTGTTGGTCTTAGTTCTGGCAGGTGTTTTTCCAGGCGCATTGCAATGATGCGAAGGATTGCTATGTCTGCTGTAAATTGTCGTGCGACTTCTGGTCGTTGGACTTTTACAGCTACTGGCTGGCCATTTTTGAGCCGTGCTTTGTGGACTTGTGCAACGCTTGCGCTACCAAGTGGTTTGTGATCCATGTGGCTGTAAAGCGCTTGGAATGGTTTTTTGAATTCTTGTTCAATGACTGTTTTGACTGTTTCCAGACTTTCAGGTGGAACTTCATCCAGGAGTTTTGCGAATTCGTCGCAGTATTCTTGTGGTATCAGGTCTGATCTTAGACTGAGCATTTGTCCTAGTTTGATGTACGCTCCGCCTAGTTCTTCCATTGCTTTCCGCATCAGTTCCGGGATGTTTGGAGGAATCCCCCGTTTTAGTCTGGATAGAAATGGCAAATAGTGTGCAAACCCCGCTCTGACTAATGCTCCTGCCAAACCGTGTTTTTCTAGTGTGCGGATGACTTGCTTCACTCTGTTCAGATTTTCGTTCATTGCCCCTCTTTTGTCCTTTTAAGCAGAATTGAGTTTATATAGCTTGCTGATAGCCAACAGCTAATCTTCATCTTCGTCCTTCCGCCTTCGTCCTACTTCCTACAACCTATTGATTGTTGGGCTTCCAACCGCTACAACTATTATGCCTTTTCTGGCAATCTCTTCATATTGTCCTGCCAGGCTTCTTCTTCCGTCCATCAGGAGTTTCACAGAGTTTGTCATTTTGATGTTTTTGAATTCTGGCCAGTCAGTGCATATCATTACAATTTCGCTGTTAGCAAGTGCTTCTTCCAGGGTGTTGCAGAGTTTTACGCGTTGGTCTGGGAATTGTGTTTTGTAGTTCTGTCCTGCCTGTGGGTCGTATGCATTGATTTGTTTCACACCATCTGATAATAGCCAGTTTGTGAGCTGGATTGCTGGTGACATTCTTACGTCGTTTGTGTCTTGTTTGAACGCCGTTCCTAGGAGCGCAACTGTTTTCCCGTTGAAACCGAATGCTTTGCCTCGTTTGTAGAAGTTTTCAAGTTGGTGGTCGTTTCCTTCAATTATGCTTTTGACAAACTCGGACTTTATGTTGTGCTTGCTGAGCGTGTGTTGTAGGTTGTGTGCGTCTTTTTCAAAGCAGCTTCCTCCTGCGTACAGGCTGGTGTGGTGTCCCCATTTTGGTATTCGTGGATCTGTAGTTACTCCTTTTATGATGTTCTCAAAGTTTAGTCCGTGTTCAACTTCGCACAGTCTTCCTGCTACTTGGAATGTGCGGACTATTGTGCTAAATAGTTCGAAATTCGCTATTAACTTGATTGCTTCGGCGTCTTTTGGCTTGACTGTTATTATCTTGTCTTGGTGTACTGCATAAAGTTGTTTGAGTGTTTGCTCGTCTTCTTGTGTTTCAACTCCTATGACTATGCGATCTGGGTGTTGGCTTCCTTGGACTGCCTTTCCTTCGACCAAGAACTCTGGGTTGCTTGCCACGGTGTAGTTTTGCACCCCCCAGTCGTGCAAATGCTGCCTTAGCTTGTCGGCCGTTCCTATCGGCACTGTGCTTTTGTTTACCAGCAATATATGCTTGTCTTGTTTGCCGTTATTTCTTTTGGTTAAGTGTTGGCTGAGCTGTTTGGCTGCGATAAAGAGGTGTTTTTTATCATCAGGTAGCTCTAATTCGCTTGCTGGTGTTGGCAGGCATAGAAAGATAATGTCTGTTGTTTCAAGTGGGAGTTGTTCTAGTTTTGTTGTGAACGTGATTTGGTGTTTTTGTATTAGTTGTGCCAAGCCCGGCTCATAGATGCATGAATCTATCTTTGCCGGGTCTTTGCTGGAGAGGTCTTTTATCCTTCCTTCATTTATGTCGTATGCCGTGATACTGTGTCCATAGCTTGCAAGCACTGCCGCATGCGTTGCTCCCACGAATCCAGTGCCGATTATGATGACATTCATGATAAAACTGGCAAATTGGTGGCTTAAAAGGGTTGTGAAGCTTTGTTCTTGACTGCCCGCTACCTTTATAAACCCCTTTCCTGCCGCCATTATGTATTAAGTCGCCATTAGCTAATAGCTAGCCAAAATGACCAAATACGAACTTATCATCACAGAGAAGCCGAATGCCTCCAAGAAGGTTGCTGAGGCGTTGGCAGATGGCAAGCTTGTGAAAAAGGCGTTGGATGGTATTCCTTATTTTATTGTCGAACACCAAGGCAAGGAGATTGTTGTTGGTTGTGCTGTTGGCCATTTGTATGGTTTGGCGGAAAAAGAGAAGACTAAGGGTTTTTCTTATCCTGTTTTTGATATTGAGTGGGTTCCTAATTATGAGGTTAGCAAGGATGCTGCTTTTACGAAAAAATACCTTGATGCGTTGAAAAAGCTGTCGAAGGATGCGGATAAGGTGACGGTTGCTACTGACTACGATGTTGAGGGGGAAGTCATTGGTCTTAACGTCATTCGTTATGCTTGCAAGCGTAAGGACGCCAGAAGGATGAAGTTTAGCACGTTAACGCGCGAGGATTTACGAGAGGCGTATGAGAAAGCGTCGCCAAAACTGGATTGGGGCCAGGCTGAGGCTGGCGAGACAAGGCATTTTCTGGATTTTTATTACGGCATTAATCTTTCAAGGGCATTGACGAAAGCTATCAAGCAGGCCGGCATGTTTAAGATTTTGAGCACTGGTCGTGTGCAGGGTCCTGCTTTGAAGATTGTCGCAGATAGGGAGCGTGAGATCAAGGCATTCAAGCCTGTTCCGTTCTGGCAGTTGGAGCTTGATGGCAAGGTTAAGTCTGGCTCTTTGACTGCTTGGCATGAGCAGGACAAGTTTTGGGAAAAAGCAAAAGTTGATGTTGTTTTTGAGAAGGTTAAAGACGAAAGAAAGGGCGTTGTTAAGGAGGTTAAGCAGGAGCAATTCCGTCAATTGCCTCCTTTTCCGTTTGACTTGACGAGTTTGCAGACTGAGGCTTACAGACTGTTTGGAATCAACCCTAAGCAGACTTTGGAGCTTGCGCAGGAGTTGTACGTTAATGGTTGGATTTCTTATCCGCGTACTAGCAGCCAGCAATTGCCGCCGAATATTGGTTTTGCGAAGATCCTGAAACAGCTTGGCAAGCAGAAGGAATACGCCGAGCTTAC
Organism: Candidatus Woesearchaeota archaeon; assembly: GCA_016203305.1. GTDB lineage: Archaea > Nanobdellota > Nanobdellia > Woesearchaeales > ARS49 > SURF-65. The sequence continues at coordinate 3,436 of JACQMY010000014.1, read as the reverse complement.
GAAGATGCTGCTGGAAAAGTCGAAGTTGGAGCCTCATAATGGTAAGAAGACTGATCCTGCTCACCCAGCTATCTACCCGACTGGTGTTGAGCCTAAGGTTGATGAGAAGCTTGGGAAGATTTATGATTTGATTGTTAAGCGTTTTTTCGCGACTTTTGGAGAGCCTGCAGTTAGGGAGACTGTTACCGCAAAAGTTGACGTTAAGTCTGAGATTTTTGTCGCTAAGGGCACTCGCACTATTGCTGCTAACTGGCACGTGTTTTACGCTCCTTATGTGAGACTGGAAGAGGAGGAGCTTCCTCAGATGAGAAATGGAGAGGACGTGCAGGTGAAGAAGATCGTGCTGCATGCTGATGAGACAAAGCCTCCAAAGCGATATACTCCTGCAAGTCTCATTAAAGAACTAGAGAAACGTAATCTTGGAACCAAGGCCACTCGTGCAGAGATTGTGGAAACTCTCAAGCGGAGGAATTACGTTACCGGCGAGGCCATTCAAGTTACCGATTTGGGCATGGAGACCATTGCCATTTTGGAGAAGTATTCTCCTGAGATTTTGGATGAGGAGTTAACCCGGCATTTTGAGTTGGATATGGAAAGCATCAGGGAGGGCAAGAAGCATGAGCCTGAAATTCTCGATGAGGCCAGGCATGTCCTTACGGCTTTGTTAAAAAAGTTTGCCACTAAGGAGAAGGAGGTTGGCGAGGAGTTGAAGAAGACGTTTACTGAGACTCGTGCTGCCATGACAACAGTGGGCAAGTGTCCTTCGTGTGCTCCCGGCCAGTTGATTCTGCGCACTGGTAAGTTTGGCAGGTTTATTGCTTGCGATAAGTATCCTGAGTGCAAGACTACTTTCAAATTGCCTGCTGGCGGCTTGGTCGAGGTTACTCCTAAGATTTGCGAGCACTGCAAATTCCCTGTTGTCAAGATGATCAAGAAGGGCAAGCGGCCTCAGGAGGTTTGTATTAACCTTGACTGTCCTTCCAAGAGGGTGCCTGATGTTGTCGAGAAACCTTGCGAGAAGTGCCAGGAAGGCAAGATGATCTTGAGAAAATCAATTTATGGCGGTTTCCTGGCTTGCAACCGTTTCCCTAAGTGTAGGAATATTGCGAGATTGCCTAAGAAGGATACGCCAGATAAAGGATGAAGGTGGAAGGACGAAGAACGTCTATCTTCGTCCTACATCCTAATCCCTTACGTTCTGGTGTTCCGTTAACTTCTTATACCCTTGCGCTTCTTTTTATATCATGAAATGGGTGATTTTACTCTTGTTGTTGTCTTCCTTGGCTTTTGCAGCTGAGGTTAAGCGTGGTGACATTACTTTGTTGGCTTTGACTGAGAACGCGTCTAAGCAGTCTGGCAGTGTTGCCATGTTAAGCCTGGACTTGGTTTCTGGTGAGGAGCGCGTGTTTTTGCAGGCTTTTCCTATGACTAAGATCGCAACTCAGGCAAGTTTGCGCTTTGCCCAGCAGGTTGCTTGCAAGGAGTTGGATGTTGATTGTTCGAACTATGACTTTTTGTTCACAATTCAGGCTTTGCCTGGCATTGTTGGTGGCCCTAGTGCTGGCAGTAGTGCTGCTACTTTGACTGCTGCTTTATTGCTGAATAAGACTGTTCCAAAAGATGTTGCGATGACTGGAACTATTAATAGTGGGGGCATTGTTGGTGTTGTTGGTGGTGTTAAGCAGAAGGTTGAGGCTGCATCCTCCTCGGGAATTAAGACTGTCGTTGTTCCTAAGGGCACCAAGGATGTTAAGGAGGGCAATAAGTCGATATCTATTGTTGGCTATGGCAAAAAACTCAATATCTCGGTGATTGAGGTTTCTACTTTTGGCGAGATTTTGGAGCTGGTGTTGGGTGTTCCTCGTCCTAGGTTTGACAGTCCGTTGGTGATTGATGAGCGCTATCAACGAACAATGCAGGATGTTGCTAATGACCTGTGCGAGCGTTCGAGGGGTTTGTTGTTGAAGACTAAGAATGTCACAATGGCTAAGAATTTTACTTCTCGTGCAGAAAAGGCAACAGCAAGCAAGGAGTGGTATGCTGCTGCGTCGTATTGTTTTCGTGCTAATGTTGAGCTGAAGCGTCGTTTGTATGCTGAGCAGAAGCTTTCTGAGAAGCAATTGGAGGATAAGGCAGAGGTTGTTCGCGTTGAGGCTGAGAAGTTGAAGTCTTCTGTTGAGGCTAGGAATGTTAGTACTTTGACTGACTTGCAGACTTTTATGGCTGTTATGGAGCGCGTGCAGGAGAGTTTGGACGCTTTGGATGGAGTCTTGCCAGAGGAGTTGGATGAGAACGTTTCTACCTCGGAGAAGATTTTGGTGGATGACGTTGTTTATGCAGAGGAGCGTTTGTTTTCTGCTGTGACTTGGGCTCGTTTTTTTGATGGTACTGACAGGACTTTGGTGATTGATGAGTCTACATTGAGGGCTGGTTGTGCTGCAAAGCTTAGCGAGGCTGAGGAGCGTTATAATTATGTGAAGAGTATTATTCCTGAGGCATTGGATGGCACGCGTAAGGATATTGATGCCGCATATGGTCTTTTGAGCAAGCAGAAGTATATTTTGTGTTTGCACCATGCTTCGAAGTCCAAGGCAGAGGCTGATGTTTTGTTGGGAGTGCTTGGTGTTGAGGAGTTGTCTGAGGCTATTGACTTGAAGTTGAGTGTTGCTCGTGTTGCTTTGATGAAGTCTCAGCAGAAGGGAGTTTTTCCGATTATCGCGTATAGCTATTATGAATACGCTAATTCGTTGAAGGATTTTGATCGTGTGTCTTCTTTGTTGTTTGCAGGTTATGCTTTGGAGCTTGCGAATTTAGATATTTATTTTGAGAAGCCAAAGCAAGTTGCTGAGCCTGCGAAGGTGAAGTCTTATCCTTCCGTGACTGGTCCTTTTGTTCTTGGCCTTTTTGCAGGTTTTGCTGTTGCTTATGTTCTTTTGAGGCCTGTGGCACAGTCAACCATTGGTAAGCGTAGAAAATAGTAGCGCTTCGCGTATTTGGTGATTTAAACCCTGCAAGCGCCGCTTGCGCGACGCCTGCGAGGGAAAAAGAGGTGATTCGGAAATCTTTGATTTCTGAATTTCCGAAAGCCGCTAGGCTTTCGATAATTGTTAAGGAGGCTATTCACCCCCGTTATTACTACAGAATGGTATAGTTAGTATTTAAAGCTTTCTCTTTTAACCTACTCCAAAGTAGCAACAAAATCATATAGCAATGCAAAAAAGGGACCATGTATGGCTACTCACAAGTGACTAATAGTCGAAAGCCTTTTAAATGGCTTTTTGCCTTCAGGTCTTTATGAGAGATGATAGTTTGCGTTTGCTTGAGCGTCGTATGAGGGAGACAGGGGAGCGTGCTGATCTACTTAGGTATCGTCATGCGCTAAAGCAGGCAGGACTGCATGGTCCTTTGGATCTTTCTTTGCGTGGTGGTTATGCAG
>JACQMY010000004.1 GCA_016203305.1 Candidatus Woesearchaeota archaeon | reverse complement strand
GCCCAGTTGACTCACGATCCATTTACGTTTTTTTCATCTAACTTGTATGCCATTTTAAGCTCCATCACCCTCAATGACTGCACCTAGAAATCCACTATTTAAAAACGACCCAAAATGTTAACCGATTTCGATACTAAACAATATTTATGTCGCAGTGGAAGGTTTAAAAATAACAAACTTTCACCCCTGCTGATGCGCATAAGACAAGCAACAATAGAAGACGCGGAAAGAATACGCGAGTTAACTATTGAACACACTGTAAATCGCAATTCGACCACTCCAGGATTTGTAGAATTCGACATTCCAAGCCTTGAAGAATACAGACGCAGAGCACAACAAAGCCCGTACATTGCCGTTCTAGAACTAGACGGCATCCAAGGATTCATAGCCGGCTATCCAAACGAAATGCTAACAGACTGGCAATGCCCAATCGCGCAAAGATTAGCAGGAAAACAAAGACCATTCGTCTACGTTGAACAAATTGTTGTAGCAAGAGAACAACGCCACGGACATGCAAGCACGCTCTTCTCACGACTAGCACTCTACGCAAACCAGACCATCTACGGAGCAGCCGCAGTACAAAACACCGCATCACAACAGTTCATGAAAAAACAAGGAGGACAATTCTGCGACGAGATCATTACGCGGTCAGGGCTGATATTTAGGATATATAAGAAAGAACTGGGATGAGTCAATTTCTCAAGGATAACTTTTTAAACACTCCTGTTTCGACGCTTCTTAAGGGCCCTTAGCTCAGCTGGCAGAGCACCTGTGCATAAAACGGTGAAACTCTTAATCAGGGGGTCGGGGGTTCAAATCCCCCAGGGCCCGTTTTTCATTCTTAAAACACTGCGGCAAGTACGACTTACCATACGCAACCATTAAATCAGCACAAACGCTCATATCTCTGAAGAAATCACCAAATGGATGGTGGTTTGAGGTGATCAATGGCAAAAAAGATGGACAGCATGATGTGCTCCACAGCACAATGTGGACCAAAATGCCTAGTGCTCGGAGTCATATCAGCAATCCTAGCAGCAGGCGGACTCTGGTTGTTAGTAGGCGGCATTAAAATGCAATGGAGCATGCTGCCTTGGAAAAGCGTACTCCTATGGTACACCGGCGGATTCCTCCTCTGGTGCATCGCAAAGTGCGCAAAAATGAAAGCATGCCCGATGTGTGCTCGCTGAACGTGCAAGATAAACTTAAGCGCACAACAAGCACGCAATTTTTCTTTTTATTTATCTAATTTTTCTACCAATTGAGAAATCGAAGACAAACGTTGATGCGCCTCTTTCTTATCAGAAATCTGCACTGACTTTTCGCCACGCGTCCAATAAGCGTGCTCGGCACAGTGATACAAAAACAAGAAATGATTGTAATGATCAGCAAGCTCTCGCGCTTCAGTAACAGATGTTCCCAAAACCCTGCTGCGAGTAAGATAATCCAACCTTTCCCCAGTATTCGTCGGCATCTGCGAAACAAGACCATACGACTTCAACGGTTTTGCTTCGGCCATTTCACTCTGACGACAGTGTTTTATTACTGCGCGAATAACACCTGTTTGAACCGCGCGCAACGGACCTGCCTTGAAAGACAACAAGAAGTTCTCAGGATCATACCAGGAAATTCCTGCATCAGCATCATAATGCCGCACATCTTTCTGACGATAACGCTGTTTTCCACCAGCAGAAAGAACTTTCCTGGCTTCTCTCCGCTTGTCTGCAACCCTATCAAATATAATCTTTCCATACTGCCCGAACCACTCGTCAACTAGACGTAATTTCGCCATATCGTGCAACATTGCGTTTCCGGTGACCAGCAAAGAATCAGTCATTCTTGTTGGGAAAACGCGAGACTTGTCGTCACCATACCAATTAAGACCTTCCCTATCAACCTGCTTAACGTCAATATCCTGTGTGAACACACGCGGACCTGCCTTGTTCACAAATTCACGAAGTCGTCTAGCTTCTGATTCGACATTCAGACGGCCGTCATGCAAAACTATGAGTTCCATTGTAGATGCAGGACTCTTTTCCAAACGGCCATCACTTCCCGGAGTCACTATTGCCCAATCCATCTCAGAACCAAAAACCCCTTCAAGCTCTGAAGCAACAATCTTACGAAGCGCATCATCAAAACGCCGTAATTCAGAGAAATAAACCTCGCCCGAAGCCTCTTCCGGAGAAACATAACTCGAGAGCAGCATACCACTCTCTGAATCAGCCTTTCTATTTAATACTTGCCCTCCATCAGTACTTCCAAGGGACGAATCAAATGAGTGGTGCACGGATGATCGCCTCCAATCCAACTAATCGGTCCTTACATTCACCAGGAATATCAATCGCAGTTTCGCCTCTTAACAAATATGCCTCCTGCGATCTATGGTATTGCTGCAAGAAAAATTCGTAATGATCAGCAAGCGCTTCTGCAACTCCAGAAGTCACAGACAAATGTTCCGAAAGAGTCATTATTCTTTCACGCGTGTTTTGCGGCAGCGATTTCAACAGATTGAAAGCCGTACCATGGTCAAGATTACGACACAACCTAACAACATCTTTCCACAAAGCAAACTGCGACCACCGCAGCGGACCTGCCTTTAACGACAAAACATTATTAGCTGGATCGTAAAACGCGACACGTGCCCCAACATCGTAATGACGAATCTCGGTCCTTTTGTTGTACTGTTGGACTCCATTTTCTTTGACGATTTTGGCAAATTCTTTTATTTTTGCACGCAACCGCTCGACTAGCCCCCTGCCCTGCGAGCCTCTCCACTCCTCCATCAAACAAAGCTTTGCCTCAGCATAAAGCTCGCTCGAACCATGCAATAACACTGCATCACCAACACGGCCTGGAAAGACCAACATCGGCACGCCCTTGTACCAATTCATGCGACCACGAAGAAGATCTTTGACCTCAATATCATCATCGTAACGCTCCCCATGCATGGGTTTCAGAGAATCGATAATTGCAGGCAACTGCTGCTCAACATCTGGAAAAGGCTTTTTCAAAACAACAAACTCAATGTCCGAACACGGCCCTTTCTCAAAACGACCGTCACTGCCAGTAAGGCAAATTGCAATATTATCATTCGAGCCAGAAAGAGGAGTCATCAAATATGATTTGAGTCGGTCATGCAATTCCCTGCTAGACTCACGAACGCGCTGGCTATACGTACGAAAATCTATTCCCTCTGGCGAGACGTAAAACTCTTTTTCCATGGGCAAAGGACCAGTTTTTAGTTTATAAATCTTTCGTAATTTAACCACCTAAGAGTGGTGAAGTCGTCTCCTGATGTCGCCACAAGGCTTATAAACCCCTTGAGCCTCAACAACTATGGAGTGAGAAAAGGGACGCGAGAAACGATATTTGGTTTTTCTCACCTAATCAAAGGTGTTTTAATTGAAAACGGCCAGAAAACGGCTTAAGCCATTATTACCGAGTTTGAAGGAAAAGAAGCGCTATTTAGCCTTCGAAATAGTCTCTGAAAGCAAAATAAAGGAATTTTCAGAGGTTTCCAGAGCAATTTGGAATTCTTCGCTCTCCTTTTACGGAACAAAAGGCGTAGCAACCATGGGAATCCAATTATTGCCTGAAAAATACCAAGCAACACGACAAAGAGGCCTCATCAGAGTATCGCACAAGAGCCTTGACGCAATGCGCGCATGCTTGGCCCTAGTCACACAAGTAGAAAACCAACCAGCAATCATACGATCAATTGGTGCATCAGGAATAATCGCAAAAGCAGAAAAGAAGTACCTCGAGGTGTAAAATGGTGAAAAGAGAAGAAGACAGCATGCAGACACCCCACGCAATGATGGGATACGACCGCGCAATCACGATGTTCTCCCCAGACGGAAGACTCCTGCAGGTCGAGTACGCCAAAAAAACAGTAAGGCAAGGAAGCACAGCAATCGGCATGGTATGCTCAGACGGAATCCTATTAGTAGCGGACAAAAGAATAGTTGACCGCTTAGTAATTCCAGAAAGCGTTGAAAAAATATTCCAAATAGACGACCACATAGCGGCAACAGCAAGCGGCATCCTATCGGATGCACGCGTGCTTATCGAACGCGCACAACTCAAAGCACAGCAACACAAAGTAACATACGACACACCAGTAGACACCGTAACAGTCGTAAAAGACATCTGCTCGCTAAAACAAATATGCACGCAAAGCGGAGGATTAAGACCATTTGGCGTCAGCATAATACTAGCAGGCATTGATCGCGAAGGACCAAAACTCTTCGAAACAGACCCAACAGGAATCTACTTCCAATTCAGAGCAACAGTAATCGGCGAAGGAGAACAAGAAATCGAAGAAATCCTCGACCAAGAATTCAACGAGAAGATGACAATCGAAGAAGGACTGAAGCTCGCACTAGGAGCGCTGAACAAAATACTCGACAAAAACTTCAGCGTCGACAGGATAGACGCAGCATACATCACGAACGCAGAACAAAAGTTCAACAAAATAAAGAAAGACAAACTTGAGAAAATACTCAGGGAAGTCAAGAAGAAGTGAGGACTATGAAAGAAGAATTACACGCACAAGACAAAAGCATCGTCATCCCAGGAGAAGCACTAGCCACAGGCATGAGCTTCCTCCCCGGACCAGGAACATACAGAGAACAAGAAACAATACTCGCCCAAAGACTGGGCATGGTAAGCGTTGAAGGCAAAGTCATCAAGCTAGTAGCGCTCTCTGGAAAATACCTTCCAAAGATGAAAGACAAAATCATAGGCAGAGTCATAGACGTGCTGCTAACAGGCTGGAGACTAGACATCAACAGCCCGTACTCAGCGGTCATGACGCTAAAAGATGCCACAAGCGAGTTCATCCCGAGAGGAGCAAACCTCACACAATACTACAACCTGGGAGACTACGTAGTTTGCCAGATAGTAAACGTCACGAGCCAAAAACTCATCGATGTAAGCATGAAAGGACCAGGCCTTCGAAAACTAAGAGGCGGACGAGTAATAGAAGTCAGCCCGTTCAAAGTGCCAAGAATCATCGGCAAAGACGGCAGCATGGTCACAATGATCAAGCAAGCCACCGGATGCGACATAGTAGTCGGACAAAACGGATGGATCTGGCTTGACGGAGAACCAGAAAAAGAGGTCATTGCAGTAAACGCCATCAAAAAAATAGAAGTCGAAGCACACTTAGGCGGCCTGACAAACAGAATGTCAGAATGGCTCGAACAACAAACCGGTGTCAAAGTGCAACCAGCCGGAGGTCCACAATGACTTATCACAAAAGATTCGACGGAAGAGGGTTTGACGAACTCAGACCAATGAGCGCAAAAGTAGGAATAGTTCCGCGCGCAGACGGCTCAGCAATGTTCAAAATAGGCAAAACAGTAGCGTACGCAGCAGTCTACGGTCCACGCGATTTGCACCCAAAATTCATGCAAAACCCGCAAACAGGAATACTGCGCATAAACTACAACATGATGCCATTTTCCGGGCACGGCGAGCGAGTAAGACCAGGAGGAAGCAGGAGAAGCAAGGAAATCTGCATGGTGATGCAAAACGCGCTCCTGCCTGCATTAAACCTGAAAGAATTCCCGAACGCAGTGGTTGACGTATTCGTCGAACTGCCGCAAACAGACGCAGGAACAAGATGCGCAGGAATCATGGCAGCATCCATGGCACTAGCAGACGCAGGACTAGAAATGAAAGACCTGGTCTGCGCAGTAGCCGCAGGAAGAGTAGAAGACAAAATCGTTCTAGACTTAAACTATTTCGAAGACTCCCACGAAGATGGCGCAGACGTGCCGGTAGCAGTCCTGCCGAACTCTGGCAAAGTCACACTCCTCCAAATGGACGGAGAGATGACTAGGGAGCAAATAAAAGAAGCAATCACCAAAGCAAAAGAAGCGTGCGAAGAACTCTACGAGCTGCAGAAAAAAGCACTCAAAGAACGCTTCGCGAGGGAGTAAAGATGAATCAAGAACTCAAACAACACGTGCTCAAAGCACTCAGCAAAAACGTCCGCTACGATGGCAGAAAATGCCTTGAATACAGGCAAGTAAGCGTCGAATACGGCATAAGCGAAAGCGCAGAAGGAAGCGCACGCGTCAAAATAGGCGGAACCGAAGTAATAGCAGGCGTAAAAGTCGAAACTGCAACTCCCTATCCGGACACGCCAAACCAAGGTAACCTGATGGTAAACGCAGAACTCCTGCCACTGAGCAACCCTAAATTCGAAACAGGACCTCCAGGAGAACAAGCAACAGAAGTTGCCAGAGTAGCAGACAGAGCAATACGTGAAAGCAAAGCAATAGACGTACACAAGCTCGTCCTCAAACCAGGAGAAAGAGTCTGGGCAATCAACATCGACATCTGCTCAATCAACGACGAAGGAAACCTGCAAGACGCAGCAACACTAGCAGCACTGGCAGCATTAAAAGATGCACGCTTCCCAAAGCTAACAGAGCACGGAGAAGTAGACTATGACAGCGAAAAAACAAACGAGAAATTACCTCTAGCTCGCGAGCCAGTCGAAGTAACCGTAATAAAAGTCGGCGAGCACTACTTTGTCGATGCACTCTCTGACGAGGAGAAAGCAATCGAAGCACGCCTGACAGTTGGTGTGACTGAAAAAGGAACAGTCTGCGCCATGCAAAAAGGCGGAGACGCGCCATTAAGCGTTGATGAAATCGACAAAATGATCGAAATCGCACAAAAGCTTGCGCCAACACTGCGCAAAGCACTCTAGGTGGTGGCTTATGGAAAAATACACAAAATACGAAATCGCAAGGCTGATCGGCAGCCGGGCATTACAGATAAGCATGGGAGCGCCATTCTTAGTAAAGCTCTCAGAAAAAGAACTTGAACAGCTCGGCTACAATCCAATAGAAATCGCGAAGAAAGAACTCAGCGAAGGAGTCCTGCCAATAACAGTAAGACGACCAGCTGCGCACAAGGCAAAAGCGGCGTAGGGCGAAGGATGAAGGAAGAAGGACGAAGAACTGTCACGGACAAAAAGCTAGACCAGTACTTCGACGTTACTTCTAGAGCGCTGGCAAAAGTGAAGATTGTTTCTCATATCAAAATCGATGCCAAAAAAGCAGCAGAAGACTTCTTAGACATGTCAGAAATGCAATGCATTTCTGAGCATGCTCAAAAACCACTCGCAACTGGAAAGCAATGTCGCTGCAAACAATGCCTTGCAAATGTGGTTTTTGACATGGCCAAACGGTATTTTTCAGACGCGCAACACTTTAAAGAAAAAGGAGACATTGTCACTGCATTTGCAGCGCTTAACTACGCACACGGATGGCTCGATGCAGGGGCACGACTAGGACTATTTGACGTCGGACACGATTCAGAGCTGTTTACGGTGGATTAGGAAGAAGGGACTAGGTTGTAGGATGAAGGGTGAAGGAAAAAAGGCGAAGATAGACGTTCTTCATCCTTCTGCCTTATACCTTCGTCCTTAAGGCTACTTCTCCCAAGTGGTTAGCTTCACTTAAATATAACACGTCATGAAATACTCTCATGCGACCAATTGTGAAAGAAGACATTCTAGACGTGCTACACAAAAGCATCACTGCTTTTGACAGTCACGACTATGTAGCCCTGACTGCGCTAAGCAACCACACAATCCACGACGCAAGCATCTTCCAAGAAGATGATCCCTTAACACTTGCAGTCGTCATTCTGGCACTCAGCAAAGTCATCCAGCGCTGCGCAGAACGAGGAACAACATGTCCAAGCGTAACCCCAAAAATCAAGCAAGCAATCGAAGCCCTCGAGCAAAACAACGACGAAGCGTATAGAGCGACGATTAAAAATTTACTTCACGACATCGCAGGATACGACCAACAACTCAAAATGTACATCCACGACGTGATCGCAAAAGCACGCGTCAAAAAAGCAAGCAAACTACACGAACACGGAATATCCATAGCAAGAACAGCAGAACTCCTCGGCATAAGCCAGTGGGAATTACAAAACTACATCGGAAACGTGGTATCTGACGTCTCCCACGGAGTTAATGTAAATGAACGCATCCGCAAAACAAGAGAACTCTTCAGATGAAAACAATACTCTTCGACGCAGGACCAATAATCAGCCTAGCAACAAATAACTTGCTTTGGGTGCTTGAAGAATTAAAGAAAAAATTCAACGGAAGCTTCGCGCTAACCGTCGGTGTAAAAAGAGAACTCGTCGACAAACCACTCATGACACGACGCTTTAAATTTGAAGCATTACAAGTACAAAGACTAATCGACAACAACGTGATTTCCGTCATTGACGATCAGCAAGTCATATCCCAAGGACAACGACTTTTGGAACAGGCAAACAAAATATTCACTGCACACGGCCACCCCATCCAAATCGTGCAAAGAGGAGAGATGGAAACACTAGCCGCAGCAACACTCTACAAAGCAGAAGCAATAATCATGGACGAAAGAATAACAAGAACGCTGCTTGAAGACAGCCCCCAATTAAAAACACTCATGGAAAAAAGACTACACATGCAGCTCGAAACAAACCAAGAAGCACTACACTCCTTTTCAGAAGCAGTACGCCACATAACAATCCTACGCAGCACAGAATTGGTAACAGTCGCCTACGAGCTTGGAATATTGAACAAGTATATTGTTTCGCTTCCAAACGCACGACGAGAGTTGTTGGAAAGCGTCTTGTGGGGGTTAAAATTGAATGGGTGCGCGATAACTGAAGATGAAATCAATCAGGTTGTCAGAATGGAGAAGGCGTAGTTGGAACTCCTCCATAAAAGTGGGAAATCCTCCAATCTTTTCCCACAAAATTTGTATACCTGGTTAGCATACCAAGAGGCATTCCACACGTGATATGCGATGAAAACAAGCTGAAAAGGAAATATGATTTACGCAGACACTGACTTTTTTCTCGCACTCATAAAACCCCGCAATTGGCTCAATCAACGTGCAAAAGAGTTGCACGAAGAACATCGTCATGAGCTTGTCACATCGGTCACAACCGTCACTGAAATGTTACTCGTCGGACACAGATTTTCACTCGACCCGGAACTGGTCGTAGGAAGCATATTTTCACTTGTACCACGAGTTACCGGCATCGACTGCGACACTGCATCTGCTGCAGCACACCTTATCAAAGAAAAAGGTCTGAACGTGTTTGACGCTTTTCATGCAGCATATTGTGGAGGCAACACCATCGTTCAGATCATGTTTTTGACAGAATCAGACTAAAGAGAATCCCAATTGATAAATGATCACTTCCCAAAACACTTCGCAACAATCAATGGAAACAATATCGTCGCATCACCGAAGACTTTAACGCTTCTGCTGGCAGGCAAGATTTTACCCCATGAGACGGCTTCGTCAGGACGGGCGCCAGCATCACTACCGTCGAATTCTTGCGCGTTATTAATGTAAACAGCATAATCGCAACCGTTGCGCATCATGTTCGCATTCAAAATGTGATGCTTGACAACACCTGCACCCAGAATGATTACGCCGGTCTTCTTCGCATCAAACGTAAGATCATTCAGTTTTTTCATGTCATTTGTGATGTCGATAGAGAAGTCCGGGTTTTTATATGTCGGAATTCCTGTGGAATTCCGAGCATCATCGGAAACCGTGGGTTTCCGAGATTTAAAGAAATAAATCATGTCGCCCATGCTGCCATCAGTCAATGCCGGACAAAAGACAGGAATGTTGTTCTTCTGCGCCCAATAGTAAATGGATTCCGGATTGTCAATCTCCTTACCCAACCGCGCAGTAAACTCGGAAGGCGTAATAATATAGCCGGTCTCGCGCTGCTCTTTCGCCATTTTGTCCAACAACGGCATCAAAAAGTCCTCAAAACGACAATAACGCGAGTTAGGAACGAAAATATTACCCGTCCTGTTTATTCCTTTCTTGCGCAGTTCTGCGCCAGGAGCCTCAAAACTACCAAGCATAAACGGCTCGATACACTTTATTATATCTTCTTCGACACCGCCTGCGGTCGTAACAATAACGTCAACCATCTTGTGCTGCACAAGGTAGCGGAAAACATCTCTTAAACCGGAAGTCACCATGTTAGAAGTGTAACCCAAATAGATCGTAACTTTGTCCTTGCGCATCTGCTTGACAATATCAATTGCATGCGCAAGATTAGTAGCCTGAAACCCTGTCGTGGCAAAAGAATCAAGAAGCTTCTCGTAATCAACACCTTGGTTGAAATCATAGCCACGGATAGCAGTGTATTTCTTAGGCTCATCAGACTCTCTAAGAACGTTCTTTTTGCCTTCCCTCAACTTGTCTTTCATGTATCGAAAGCATAGTCTACAGTATATAAATGTAGCTGTAAATGACAACTGTCACAAAAGGGCGGCTTTCTCGAACTGCAGCGCAGACCTTGTTGGACGTAGGAACGATTCACGTGTTATCATGCAGGTGCTGACGAGCAGCCCAGTTGAAGCCGCGTGGCACTTTACCTTTGATGAGCAATCCTTTAAGAGGAATGAGGTACTTTTTCACCTTAGCATCACCACGTTTCATGCGAGCATAAGTAATGCCCACCATAAAGTACATTCGCAACAAGAGTTCGTAGTTGTGCGTAAAGAAGCGTATGGATTTCTTCCCGCCATAACCTTTGACAAAAGCAGCAAATTCACGAGGATTTTTGAGCTTCTCTGCGATGGGCAAAAGGCAAGCGCCCTTGTAGGAAATACCCACGCCAGCGTCGTCTACGTAATAGACTTCCTTATAATCAGTCATGACGTTTATAGGGGATGCATCCCAAAGTTCCATTGCGGTTTTGCAGGATGAATTGTTTAACGAACGAAAGTTTTAAATAGTTGTATAAGTGTATATAACAGTATGCCTGAGCTCGAATATAAGCATCAACTAAAAAACGTCTTGCACTATCCGCAACTCGACACAGTTTTAATGGTAGAAAACTTTATCAGAGAACATAGCGGTGATTTCAAAAAACGCCCTCTATGGGAACACCTGCCGAAAAAAATGATGTATCAGACGTTCTGCGTAATCTTTGATTATCTTCTGGAGTCAGGAAAAATAGGCGTTGACCGGCAAGGGAAAATTGCGTGGATTTGGGATCCTGAAGGCGTTAGAAAATATTTGGCACAGGAGCACCTCGCATGGAAATAGACTCCAAAGTCGTTTTTGGCGATGAGAAAGTTAAGAATGGGTTGATCGTGCATTCAAAGACTTGGAGAAAAACGCATTTTGCGGCATACAAATACCAAAAAGAATCATCCCGAAAGATTACCAGTTGCGCTTCGGAAAACTCGAAAACTTATGGAAGTACAACCTACCAAACGCATGGAGACTCATCTACACAATAAAACGCGACAAAGTTGTTGTCCTCAGCATAATCTTAGAATGGATGGACTATAAAG
>JACQMY010000013.1 GCA_016203305.1 Candidatus Woesearchaeota archaeon | reverse complement strand
GGGCCCAGAAAAGCAAAGCTTTTCTTGGTTTGAGCACACTCGGAATTCCACCCTATTGTGGTTTGCGATAGCCAAACCACCAGTCTTATCAGACTGGTGGAATTCCGATGTTTAAAACTATTCCTGCAATAATGCTTTCATCTCAGGGATAAGCTCAAAATCGCTGCCAGGAATCCAGTCTCCCTTGTAAAAAACATAGTATCCTGCGATTCGTAGTGGTATTTTTCCTACGTACTTGATTATAATGCCTCTTTTGCTTGCCAACTGTTCAAATAGCTTCTTTTCAAGCTGGTATGTCTCCTTAGGAAACATTTGCTGGAGCTTGTTGAAAATTGGGCCTACGCGGGCAGGCATAATAACACCTTGCGATTCGTAAACTCTTATTGTTGCCTGCGCAACTCTTGATCCGCCAGGCTCATTTGAAAGTGCGAGCTTGATAACTCCCGTCTGCACGATGCGAGTTTCTGGATCTGAAAACTTGACGTAGCGATCATCAATTCTAACATCCCCGTCGCCGATCTTTTTCACCATGTTGTTAAAATTATCAAAGATAAACTGTCCTGCAATTTTAAGATTCATCTCGTAATCCATGTCCCATTCTTTTGGGTTAATTGAGGCGTCAATTACAATGATCACTGGAATGCCTTTTACTGGCATCTTTTTTTCAATTGCATCCGCTAGGATGTTCTTCGTATGATTGCTGGCATCGCTCAGTCTAGTAAAAACATAAAAAGCAGCCCCTTGGCCGTACCCTGCAGCCAGGTCTGGGCGGGCGCCAACCTGTTTAAATGACTTTATGACTTCCATTTTCTCGCCAGAAAGAGTTGCGTGGTAGACTCTCAGATTTACTATTGGAAGGGGTATTTTTGTTTGTTCTAAAACTGAAGTCATAAAAATAAAAAACTATGCAGCCGGCTTATCCGCACACGGAGGCACGAAGTCGGAATCCTTCAAGCCATTAAACTTCATGTCATTAAACTGGTACTTAATCTCACTAGATTCACCGGTCTTAACGACAATCTTGTGCGGCACGCCATAGGTGTCATCAATCCACATCAACACGTCACGACCCTCATCATCAGTATACTTGATGTGAGTCACACTGCGCTGGTTGAAAGTTTGCGGACCAACAACAGCAGCATTCGCCTTAATCTCCTTAGTCCACTGATAAGGAGTTTTTGGCATCTTCACAGCGCTCAGATCAGCAGCAAACTTCTTAGCAGTGTTGTCAACATGAGCACTCTTGCAACGGCTAAGCTGCTCACAACAGCCAATGCCATCATTCAAATAAATCGTGTCATAATAGCCATCACGAACATAATAGTTCTCCTCATAAGGCTTAATCTTAACCTTGTCACCCTTAACGAAATACGTGTGCAAGAACAAATTGCTCGTATCAGTGCCACCAAACAAGAACTGCATGCTCTGCATCTTCTCATCAGCACGCTTCAACAAGTCACGCAACTGAGGATTCATCTCCTCCTTTGCAGGAGTAGGAGTTGGAGCGGTTTGTTGAGTAACCTTTTCACTCGGAGGAGTATACGCAGGAGGCTTCCTACCAGTCTCAGTTGTTGGCTCTGCAGGTGGAGCCTCCACTTGTGCAGGCGGTTGTTCAACCTCTTGTTCTGTAGGAGCTTGCGCGGTCTCCGCAGGCTTTGCAGGAGCACAAGCCACCAACAACGCAAACAACAACATCACGACAAAAGCTTTCTTCATACAAATCCCTCCCTAATGCAATCTCTTTCTAGCAGGGAACAATTGTTCATCAGGCGGACCCTGCATCATTGAAATTAAACTAGCTACAAACATGGCAATAAACACCAAACCAAAAGCAAGTGCCCAAGTACGAGAAAACTGAGGAACGTATAGCACACTAACTAAAAAACCAATCATGCTAGCAACCATAAAGCTGGTCTTTAAAGGGGCAATACCTGACATAGTAAAAACTCACACCCTGCGGGTATATATTCTTTTCGACGCGGCAATGGATATCGGCGGTTAGGATGTAGGTATTAGGATGTAGGGCGAAGGATGTAGGAAGAAGGGATTAGGCGTTGGGTATTAAGCGTTAGGTATTAGGATAAAGGCGGAAGGACCGCAGTTTGTGGCAACTACATCTCCTTCAACAAACGCTCAACAAGCCTAACAGCAACCAACTGCTTTTTAGGAAACACGGCAAGCATCACGCGAATGTGCACACAATTGCCACCCTCAGTAAGAACCATTTTTTTCTCCTTAAGCCAAGCAGGCTTGTCAAGACGAATGTAAAAATAAAAATCCCCTTCTTCCTCGTGCACTCTTGACTCAGTCTGCTGCAGCAAAACCTGCTTTTGGTCACCAATGCCTGCTAAAACCCTTTTCAACAAATCATTGGCATCAGACTCCTTAGCTATTTCAACAGAACAAACCTTGTTAGTACTATCCTCAACAGCCTCAACCTTTGGCGGAACGCTCGTCAATGCTTTCAAACCTTCAAGAACATCATTCAGCTCGCCATCCCTGGCAAGCAAACGAACAAACACCTTATATGCCCACTTCATGCAGAAGGCAAAAGCGCACATTTATAAAAAGTATATTAGTTTGTAGTCATTAGTTTTTAGTTGGTAGAAATGAAGCACACAACAACAATCACAATATTTCTTGTAACGCTATTCCTCGCAAGCCATGCAATAGGATTGGCAGTCATCAACACATACGTCGACCAACAAGCAACCAAAGAACAAGGCATGCTCGTCTGGAAAAACCTGCCCAGCATAGCAGGAATGCCAGTAGAAAGGCCAGACGTGCAACCACAGTACAGCATACTATACATAACGATTGCGGTCGTAATAGGAACGCTACTAATCCTGGCAATCATAAGATTCAACGTCATGCTACTCTGGAAGCTGTGGTTCTTTTTGGCAATAGTTGTATGTTTACACATCGCATTTGGAGCATTCCTGCCAACAAACGCAGCACTTCTGCTAGCGATTATCGCAGGCATTATGAAAGTATACAGGCCGAACATCATCATCCACAACCTAACCGAAATCTTCCTCTACGGAGGACTAGCAGCAATATTCGTACCAATACTAACAGTAGTCTACGCATACATCCTTTTACTGATACTCAGCTTGTACGACATGTACGCAGTCTGGAAAAGCAAACATATGATAACAATGGCACAATTCCAAACAAAAAGCGGAATCTTCGCAGGACTCCTACTGCCATATTCACTACCCAAAAAAGGAAAAGGCAAACCAGTCCTCAAAAAAATAAAAACAGCAGTACTCGGCGGAGGAGACATAGGATTCCCACTAATATTCTCAGGCACAGTTTTAATTGCTAAAGGCCTCCTACCTGCAGCCATAGTCTCAATAGCGGCAGCAGCCAGCCTACTTGTGCTACTTCTACTAAGCCAGAAAGACAGATTCTACCCAGCAATGCCATTCCTAACAATAGGGTGCACTATCGGTTACTTGTTGGCATTAGGTGTTGGGCTTTAGGTATTAGGACGAAGGATGTAGGACGAAGGCATTAGGTTGAAGGATGAAGGGCGAAGGTATTAGGTTGAAGGACGAAGGTATTGGGATGAAGGTCATTCGAACTTTGACAAGCTCTTCTGCTCAGAAACGGCACCATAAGCCAACAAGTCAACAACCAAACCATCATGAGCCGCAATCGTTTGAACACCAGTCTTTTTCTGCAACTCCCGAGCAACATACACAGGATTAGCCTGAAGCTGTGAAGCAGAAAAATGAGTCAACACAGCAAGACGCGGCCTCAACTTTTTAATCACAACCTCAGGTTTGCCGCTTGCAACCACCACCACGTCAGCAGACAACTCCTTGCTAACAGCGCCAAACACATAACTCACCCTGCCGTCAGTCAAACGAAAAACAACACCACCAGGCAAAGAAACAACCTCAACATTGCCAGGACGTTTCTTAACCTTCAACAAAGAAGCATCATGACCTCTGGACTCAGTAACAACAACACGATCAACCTCCAAAATCTTGGCAGCAGCCAAAGCTTGAGCAGCACCAGGACCCGGATCAACCATAATCAAAGACTTATCAGACTCAACAAGAAAACCAGCCTCGCTTAAAACACCACGTGTCTCAGCACTGCCTGTACCCAAAAAACGCAACCGCGCGGCCATAACGTTCTGGAAAAATGCGGATTATAAAATGATGTGTTATCACCAAACGACCCTCACTTCACCAAACAACGCGCACGAGCTTCCAATAAGGCACTCTTGACAGCCAAATCGCATAACGCTTCATAATAGTCCATAACTCACCTCACGCAACCCTTTCCAGCGTTGTATCCAAAGAGGGTTCAACTTCTGATACTTCCAACGCATCAAGCTCCGCCCTTGAACGTCTCTGCAGTTCCAGACCGGCTAAATATGCTTCAGGGCCAAGCCGTGTTACACCTTCACTCGCCGCGCGACCATACAACAACGGCAAACTCGCAGCACCAACCGCTGCGTACCTCCTTTGCCTCGCACTCGGCTCCTCGTATCCTCTCATTGCTTCCGGGTTCATAGTCTTCACTCCCGCGTTTTTCCACTTTTTCTAGAAGAAGATCATTGAGCACCATTCCCCTAGAAGCGGAGAACGCGCTCAATAAATAATGCAAAATACATCAAAGCGCTTAACATTCGTTGGCGTCCAATGTACAGCTTGCATGACACTCGGAAAACATGTTTGGTATTTAAAGGTTGTGACACACTAAAAAGCGATAATCACGTTCTACCCGTGCAATATTATTCCGTCCTGTGCAGCAAATAGTAAATGCGTCTTTAGTCCACGTGTCTCCCTCAGGCGAGTCAAACGTTTGCTCATAAGTCATAATAACTGGTTGTTTTTTCCCGCATCCGTCGCAAGCGTGATATAGTGTTGGTTGATCAGAACTGACCATATCGTTAGTGGTAATGACACCAACAAAATACCATGCCTTTCCATATTTCCCAGGATCTTTCTGTTCAGGCGTTCCTTTGAAACCGTTGATAGCTTCCCGCAGGAGGCGGGCGCTCTCTAATTTACGTTTCAATGGCGGTAAATCGCGCACTTTCGTGTCTTGAATTTGCTCTTCTATTCTCCTGATATCTTCATCAATGCTTGCAGAACGCCCTAAAAATGCAGCTCGTGTAGTCATGATACCATCCAAACTGGTGCGCCTCTGACAAACTTATAAATCTTCCTCCGCAACCTTTAAAAACCCTCAAGAACCCGTATTCTCGGGCGGACTCGACTGGGAGACTAGCCCTCTCCTGTAACCGTAAGCGGGCTTCAGACGGAGTGACGCCGCCGAGCAGCACACAAAGGGCAGACACGTCTTGCGCCGTACGCTGACGTCCTGTCCGGTAGGATTGTCGCTGCACGAACCGCGCCAGGTCTTGACGGAAGCAACGCTAAGTGTAGTTCTCAATGCTTATCGGGTAGCGGGGCCGAGGAAAGCGCGAGGTTCAACGCGTTTGTCTTTTGAGTGTTCATCGGAAGCACGTCCGCCCGCCTTTTTTACAGAATTCTAGTATCACTGCTCAATGACTTTCAATAAAAAGCTTGTGAACACGGCTTCTTGATGGTGCGTTCTCAGAGTATATAAATGAGATCGGCGTATAGAGCATTATTACGAATGAGGTCATGTCGACTGCGGTCGCCAGGACAGCAAAGAAACTTTGAGGTGAACAACATGGAAGCACAAAAATGCGTGATGACAATTGACGGCGACTACGGCAGGATGACGGTAGATCTTTGCAAGATGCTTAGGGAGTAGGCTTTAACAGCTCAGAAGCGCTAATGTTCGTTGTCTGAGCCATTGAGAAGCCAAGCAATTTCACAACTTTCTCAACTTCTGATTCTGAAGGTGCTTCCACCTCTGCATATGTTGGAATGCCCTCATAAGTATCCAACTCAACTTTCGCACCACCAAGAACGTAAGACTCCCGATGCTTCTCGTACTCAAACACTTTAACAAAACCCAAAGCAGACAAGAACTCGACAGCACTTGACCAATCAGAAACGACAAGCTCAACCTCCTCACGAACCTTAAACTTACTTTCAACAACTTTTCCCTTGAAACAAAGATGCACCAGCTCTCCTTCCTGGCGAACACGCAAAAACTCACCATGCTTCTTCAACCTACCATCAGAACTATCAAAAACAGCAGTACGCAACCTGCCAACAAACACTCGCTTCGCGCCCAAACCAGCAAGCTTCTCACGAAAAACAGAAACATCAATATTTAGAATCTTAACTTCAATCTCGCGCATCACTTCACCAAAATAGCGGGTTTGCCGGGCATGGCTTGCTTTGCCTTTAGCTCACTAGAATCCTGCTCCTTAATAACCTCAACAGAACAATTCAAAACTTCCTTCAAGAAAGCGACAGCATCCACAAGATTCTGAAACTCAGCTTCCTGATGAGCAGAAGCAAGCGGAATCCGCGAAGGATCCTTCACAAACTTCTGAACCAAAGCAGAAGCCTCCTGAGCACGATCCTTGAAATCAACCATGACAGACTTCATGACCTGACCAATATCACGCGTTTGTACAACCAACTCCTTAACCTTCCTGCACAACAAAACTTTCCAATCAGCAGCAACAAACAAAGTGATCAACTTAGGATGTTCAACTTTCGCAAGCTTCAACACTTGCTGCACGTCATCCAACGTACGAGCCATAGTATCCTCAACCTGCTCCAACTGAACATTAACCTTATTCCCATCAAACAAAGGCCACTTCTCATTAACAATCAAGCCAGACTTGCCAAGCTTGCTCCAAACCTCCTCGCACACGTGCGGAGTAAAAGGTGCAAGGAACAAAGTCTGCAATTCAACCAAATCAGTCAACACCTGCTGACTCATCTGGCCAGCAGTCCTTCTAGAATACCATTTCAAATGACGCTGCACGTCAAAAAACCCACGCTGAATGGCAGTCCGGTAGAGAGTTTCATCCATTGCAACAGTAGCGTCCCTCATCGCACTATGCAGTTGATGTTCCATCCAACGATCAATCTCACGACCACCAGAAACACCATTCTTGCCATAAAATTTCAACGCAAAATCATACCACTGCTCAAGCTTAGCCTTCATACTTTCAGCAACCTCAGAATCCCAATCAACATCATTCATCTCCTCATTAGAAGACAAAATCGAAACACGAGTAACATCAGCAGAGAACGTCTCAATAACCTGACGCAAAGTCTTGAAAATACCCTTAGACTTAGACATCTTCTTACTGCCAATCGTCACGTAACCATTCACACCAATGCCCTTCGGCCAGAGCTGCTCCGGGAACAAAGCAACATGATTAAAAATGTAAAACGCCAAATGGTTTTGAACAAGATCCTTCCCACTATTACGAAAATCAACAGGATACCAATACAAGAACTCACGACGAGCATCATCCAATAATTTATGGTCAACGCCCAAGTCATCTGGATTACCAACACCCAAAAAAACATAATCAAACAATTTATCATTCACTTTGCCCAAAGATATTTTCTTCAAATGCTGAATAACAGGATAAAACGCGTTATAAATCGTGCTATCACTCAAACTCTCAACCTTCCAATGCTTATCCCACGGCAAATTAGTACCTAGGCCAACTTCCCGCGTGCACGCCCAATCCTGCAACCAATCAAGCACATACTCAAACTGGCCGCGCACCTTATCAGGGTAAAGTTTCATCTGCTGCAAACATTTCATGGCAGATTGCTTCCACTGCGCATCACTGTATTTCAAAAACCATTGGTTGTCAACAATCTTAACATGACAACGAGCCAAACAACGACAAACAACCTTGCCAACAAGCTCAAACATCACAGCAGCCTTTTTCTCAGCTTTCAAATCAGCAATCAACAAAGGCTTCACTTCCTGAACACCCTTGCCAGCATACTTGCCAGTATTCTGCTTCAACTTACCAGTGTGGAATTCCTTCTTGTAAACCAGCTGAGTTGCTTCCTCCAACCTAGCATTTTTCGTGTCAGCAATGCTCAACTGCCTGCAAACCTCAACAGCAGGAAACTCACCAAAACCCTCAACCTGAATCAGCGAAACTGGCTTTAGGTTTTGGGCATCAGGCATTCCCTTATCCTGCAGTTCCTTCAAAGCAGCCCAATCAAAAGGAGCATGAGCAGGAACAGACATAACAACACCAGTGCCAGTATCAGCAGAAACAAAAAAAGCAGGCAAAACAGGAACCTCAACACCAGTCACAGGATTCCTAACTTTAGCACCAACCAACTCACTACCCTTGCGCCTCTTCAACTCTTTCACATCATGCTTCTGATCCAACAACTTACGAACGCACGGCTCAGAAACCATCCAATGCTCACCATCAACAACAGCCTCAACATAAGTAAGATCAGGATTCACCCAAACATTAGTTACGCCGAAAACGGTTTCAGGCCTAAAAGTCGCGCACGGAAACACATGGCCATCAGTCTTAAACTTGACCAACAACATCTCCTGAGGAGTTTCACCCTCCCCCTCAGCACGCGCGTGATCACCAACAGGTGCGTTCTCCTTAGGACACCAAACAACAGGATGCTCACCCTGAACAACAAAACCCTTCTTCTTTAAAGTATTAAACTGCCACTTGATAAACTTACTATATCTTGGATTGAGATCAGTGGTCACAAACTCACGACGCCAGTCAATAGACATACCATAACGCATCAGGTCCTTCTTAGCCTCCCTGGAAAAAGTCTTAACCCAATGCAACGGCTCCTTAAACGCAGGAAGGTCCTCATCCTTAAAACCCATCAACTTCAAAGCATTAAGCTGACCAGGCTCGTTCTCGGCAACCTTTTTTGCAGCAGTATCAATAGGACTGCCAGTAGCATGCCAAGCAAAAGGGAATAGCACATTAAAACCACGCATGCGCTTAAAACGCGCAAAAGCATCAACACGCATATACGTGTAAGTATGCCCAATATGCAACAAACCATTAACATAAGGATAAGGAGTAGTCAAGAAAAATTTTGGCTTATCACTGGGATCAGACTCAAAAACCCTCTGAGCCTTCCAACGACGCTGCCACTTCCTGGCCAGTTTATGAAAGTCCAACGACATGAAATACCAAGTTCTACATGCGCTTAAAAAGATTACGAAGAAAAGACACAAAAGTTATAAGGCAAACCACTTTTCCCCACCCCAATGCAATACGAACTCCTAGATGAAACAAACACACCAGTTGGAAGCCCACACTACAAAGAGCAAATCACGCGCAAAGAATGGAATGGTTTGTTCGCAAAAAACAAACATCCAAAAACAGCAATCCTGAAAGGAGAAGCAGAAGGCTTCCCAGTAATTCTCGTCTGCAGCGATGAGCCAGTAACATTAGGAAGAAGTGAAAGTAACGATATAGTAATTTACTCACAATACGTCAGCAGAAAGCAACACTGCCTCCTTTATCCAAGCAAAGGAAAACTCTACATCAAAGACACATCATCCTATGGCACGGTAGTCAAACGTGAAGAAAAAATCAGAGCAGGACCATGGGGACTTGTGGACAAGAACACAGTAACCCTCAAGGGAAACACAGAGCCATTCGAACTTAAAAGCGAAGACATCATAATATTCGGCGGAGAAGCTGAAGACGCGGCAAAACTTGATCTAATCATAATAGAAACGTAACTGCCTTCCAACAGCCTGCCCTGCTTCTCAAAAAAGCCAACAAACGCATCCAAAAACGACCAACAAATCTTTCTTCCCAAAAAGAATAAAAAGCAAGCACAACAAGGTACACAAAATGAAGCCAGCGTACCAAAGCAACAGCACGGCAAACATCCTGCCAGCAATACTCCAACACTTCGGATGCCAAGTACAAGTACCACCACAACCTGACTTATTGAGACAATTAGAAGGAAAACAAAAAGCGCTATTCCTAATGATAGACGGACTTGGCTACCACCAGCTCAAAAAAGAATTCAAACACCCACTATTTTTGAAACAAATGTCCAAAAAAGGAAAACTTTTGCCAATAACAGCCTGCTTTCCAAGCACAACAGCCGCAAGCGTCACAAGCTTCTTCACAGGACTGACACCACAACAACACGGAATAATGGCGTACACAGTCTACCTACACGAGTACAAAGCACTAACCAGCATGCTCAGCTTCCACAACTTAAACACGCGCAAGCCCGTAAAAATAAAAGGCAGATTCATAAAATGCAAGACAATAGGCGAACAACTCGCGCAACAACACATTCCAGCACACGCGGTCATACCAAGCAAAATAATCAAAGGAACACTAAGCCAAAACATCCACAGAAAAACAACAGTACACGGATACAAAAACTTACACGACTGCTTCGAACAAATCAAAAAACTCCTCAAAAAACCAGGCAAAGCATACATTCATGCCTACATCGACTTCTACGACGGACTATGCCATGAACATGGACCAGAAAGCGACGTCAGCTGCCTGTTCCTACACGGGCTCGACAGTCTTTTAGAACGATTTGTAAAAACAACAAAAGCAAAAGACACATTACTTGCAATCAGCGCAGACCACGGACACATCACGACCGATCCCAAGAAGACCATCCTGTACAGAGACCATCCAAAACTCTGCAAAGCACTAGTCTCAATCGGCGGAGAAGCCAGAATAAACTACTTGTACTGCAAAAAAGGAAAACAAAAATTTGTAGAAAAATACTTCAAAAAACACTTCACACAATACGCAACACTCCACAAAAGCCAAGACATACTCAAACAAGGACTATTTGGAATAGGAACGCCAAACGAGAAGACCGCACAAAGAATCGGAGACTTTGTTGTAATGGCAAAAAAGAACAACACACTACTACACTCACCAGCATATTTGATAGGACACCATGGTGGACTAAGCAAAGAAGAACTCATTGTTCCGCTACTCCTCTACCCACTCTAGACCAGAAAGCTATATAAAGCCCATTCTGACGAGAAACTATCATCGGCGACGTAGCCAAGCGGCTAAGGCAGCAGGCTGCAACCCTGCGATTCAGGAGTTCGAGTCTCCTCGTCGCCTGTTTTTATTTTCTAACCAATATATTACTTCACAACTAAACTTAAAAACAACCTTGTTGCAAAAAAGCTCATGATCGGCATCATCGGCGGAACAGGCTTTAGCGACAAAGTCAAAGACGCAAAACCAGTAGAAACAGACTACGGAACAGTCAATGTTGGCAAGCTATACCTTGGTGGCAGAGAAGTAGCGTTCGTAGCCAGACACGCAGGACTGGAAGTACCACACAAAGTAAACTCTCGCGGAAACATACAAGCACTAAAAATGGCAGGAGTTAACACAGTATATGCAGTAAGCGCGTGCGGAAGACTAGCAAAAGAATCAGAACCAGGCACGCTAGGAGCAGTAGAAGACTTAGACTGGGACGCATTCCACAGCCCAGCAAGCTTCGCAGAAGACGGAAGCCTACTATTACATGCAACAATGAACCCGCCATTCAGCCAAGAAATGCGCAGAATCCTAACAGCAAGCTGGCCAGCAGTCAGCGACAGAGTACACGAACTATACGGAAAAGACCTAACAGCAAGATTCCTCGAAGGAGGAACATACTTCAACATACAAGGACCAGCATTCAGCACGCAAGCAAGAGAAGAACGAATAAGAAACACAACACCAAAAGCAACATACATCGGTCAAACACTAGTGCCAGAAGCACATCTCGCGAGAGAAATGGCAATGGCATACGCAGCGGTAGCAATGGTAGTAGACCATTCAAACTATCCAGGAGCAAAACCAGTAACGCACGCAGACGGAGTAATGTTTGCAGTTTTGAGTACGGCACAAACAGCATACTGGCTCCTAGAAGAAGCAGTCAAAAAAACACCAGAAGATTTACAAGACCCAGCACACCAAGCATTCAAACACTCACTACACAGCAGCCAAGTTGATCTTGCAGGACTAAGACGCAAAGGCAGAATAAATCTCGCAAACATAATTGAAGCAGAACTCAAAACACGCGAAACTTCTTAATCATTCCTCAACCAAAGGATCCCTGCTTGTGTCAAAATAACCTGTTTTCTCCAACTTCTCATAATGCGACCGGCCAAGCGCTGTAACTTGTCCATCACGAAGCAAACCAAAACGCTCCATCAAAGGCTCAATACTCCCGTTACGCATATGACCAGGCACCACCAAATACGTCCAAAGAGTATCAGCAATCTCACGCGCCAATTCAAGAGCGCGTTTTTCACGAAAATCATCAACCAACCAATCCACCAATTCATCAAGCTCTTCTGGCATTTACTTTCCACACGCTTGGACGCTTTAAACTAATTTCTCTTCTCAAAAATATATTGCAGTCAGCTACCAAAACATTCTTAAACCCACAAAGCATATCCTCTACAATACAACCAAAGGGGGGATAACTATGGATTGGTTTGCAGAACACAAACAATGGGGGCCTGTCATACTACGCACGTTCTTCGGCGTAGCGTTCTTGATAGCAGCACTAGACAAAATATTGAGCTTCGGAATGGCAAAAGGCATGTTCGAAGGACTATTTGGAACAAGCCTTGGAGCACCAGCACTATACCTGGCAATCTTAATCGAGCTCGCAGGCGGTCTAATGCTACTGCTAAACTGGCACGCAGCATGCGCGGCAAGAGTACTAAGCGTATTCATCTTAGTAGCGCTAGTCAAGACCTGGCAGATCGGATCAGCCACAAATGCAATCGGAATGCTAAGAGAACTCCTTGTCATGAACACAGGCGGCGGCAACACTGCTGTAAATTTCGCATACTTAGCAGGACTACTAAACCTAGGATTTGCTGAATGCGAAACATGCAAAGGCAAGAAACGAAGATAAATTGTTTATTTTTTACTTTTCTTTCTTAACTTCCATTCTCGTTGAAGTCATCCAAAGCTTTTTAAACTGTATTCTCCAGTATATAAGTCATGGCAAGAGAAAAGTTCCTACTTGTAAGCTTAGAAGAACAACAAGCCAAACATCTAGAAGACGTCATAAGCAATGAAACCAGCAGAAAAATCATCAACCACCTATCAGAAAAAGAAGACGTAACAGAAACACAACTAGCAAAAGAACTAAACATGCCATTAAGCACAGTCCACTACAACCTACAAAAACTCAAAGAAGCACAACTAGTAAACGTGGAAACCTTCCACTACAGCAGCAAAGGAAGAGAAGTAGACCACTACAGATTAGCGAACAAATACGTCATAATAACGCCAAAACCAGTGAAAGGCATAAAAACCCACTTGAAAAATATTTTACCAATAGCATTCGCAATGCTAGGCATCAGCTGGATAATAAAACTAATCCAAGGCAGCTATTTTGCAGCACAAACACTAGCACCTGTTGCGAGTCAAAAAATGATGGAAACAATGCCAATAACAGCTCAAAAAGCAGTAGAATC
This sequence comes from Candidatus Woesearchaeota archaeon, assembly GCA_016203305.1. Lineage (GTDB taxonomy): Archaea > Nanobdellota > Nanobdellia > Woesearchaeales > ARS49 > SURF-65. The sequence continues at coordinate 18,432 of JACQMY010000013.1, read as the reverse complement.
AACAGCAATGACAGCACCAGCCATGATGCCAGAAGCAGGACTCGACATGGTGTCAGATGCTGAGATCACAACTTCAGCCAGAACCTTTACTTCAGGCGTGCAAAGCACAAGCGAATTCATATCACAAAACGTCACGCACGCAGCAGAAGCAGTCAAACAAGAACCAAACATTGCACTCTGGTTCTTCATAGGCGGAATGATGGCAATACTACTCTTTTACCTAATCAGTACGATCAGAAAAAGAATCTAAAACAGCGAGTTTTTACCCTCATAAGTTCCATTTCTCCGTCAATAAAGAGCAAAACGATAACTTCAACCCATCTTGCAGCTTACTTTTGGGTATAAATAAACCAACTACTTTCTACAATTTGGTGATCAAAATGAAAGAAGAAATAACAACTGCAATCGGACTCATCGCAATACTAGCAATCGGCGTGTTCGCCCTTACAGATGCATGGAGCGAGCCACCTCTCCCCAACCCAACAGAGGGCTCGCTCCCACTATTTGACCGAAACCTGTTGAACAATCTTGACTTCAGCATATCAGAATTCAAAACATGCAGTGCACTAAAAACAATGTTCAAAGAGAGACCATACCGTAACGTGAGAACATTCGGCGGCATAATGCCAGTACTATCCGCAACATCTGTAACCACTGCACAAAGCGGCATGAAATCAGAAGCACTCTCAATAACAGCTGACAGTGAAACAGACTTCTCAACAACCAACATCCAAGTAGAAGGAGTAGACGAAGCAGACATTATCAAAACAGACGGGAAGTACATCTACTTGATCGCGAACAACAAATTCATCATCGCAAGAGCTTATCCAGTAGAAAAAGCAAAAATAATCTCAACAACAGAACTCAACAACTTCTATCCAAACGAGTTATTCATAGATCAAAACAGAGCAGTCCTAGTAGGATCAACAAATTACAACTATTACGTCAGCGGCATTGACACGGAAATAGCATACCCTAGAAGCTCGGTCAGCAGAATAATAGTCTACGACACAACCGACAAAACAGGCCCAGAAGTCAAGGAAACACACGAATTCGAAGGAAGCTACCTCACCTCGCGAAAAATAGGGAACAAAGCATACTTCGTAATCAACAGCTACCCAAGATACAACGACGACATCATACCACTATATCGCACAGCAGAAGAACAGTTTGAACCACTCGCGAAATGCGGCGATATAAGAGTTATAACACGATACCCAACAAACTTTGTAACCATAGCAAGCATAAACATCATGAATGGAAAACTCGTTGACAAACAAACAGTAGCGGCAAGCGCGCAAAACGTTTACGCAAGCCTTGAAAACATCTACATCGCAGAAACAAACTACGAAAGACAGAACAAAGAAGCAACCAGCATCCACAAGTTCAATCTTTATGACGGAGAAATTAAGTATCAAGGAAGCGGAGACGTGCCAGGCAACATACTAAACCAGTTCAGCATGGACGAACACAAAGGCTACTTCAGAATAGCAACCACGCAAAACAAGAACACAGTCCGTATGGGCTCAATATCAGAACCATTCCCAACCTGGACACAAACAAACAACTTGTACGTACTAGACGAAGACCTGGACATGGTAGGCAGCATTGAAGACCTAGCGCCAGGAGAAAAAATCTACAGCGTAAGATACATGGGCAACAGAGCATACATAGTCACGTTCAAAAAAGTAGACCCGCTATTTGTAATCGATTTAAGCAACCCAAAAAAGCCAAACGTACTAGGCAAGCTCAAAATACCAGGATATAGCGACTACCTGCACCCGTACGATGAAAACCACCTAATCGGAATAGGCAAGGACACAGTCGAAGCAGAACAAGGCAACTTTGCATGGTACCAAGGCATCAAAATGGCAATATTTGATGTCACCGATGTAAATCATCCAAAAGAATTACACAAAACAATAATCGGAGATAGAGGAACAGAAAGCCCAGCATTACACAACCACAAAGCATTCCTCTTTGACAAAGAAAAAGGACTACTCGCACTACCAATAACACTGGCAGAAATCAAAGACAAAAGCTACGACAACCAGTATGGAGAATACACCTTCCAAGGAGCATACGTATGGCACGTAGACCTTGAAGAAGGATTCCAACTGCGCGGAAAAATAACCCACCACGACAACGACGAAACCTTCAAAAAAAGCGGATACTACTACCGCTCAAACGAAGAAATACAACGCACACTATTCGTTGAAGACGTGCTGTACACACTCAGCAACAAAAGACTACAGTTGAATAGTATGGACGACTTGGAAACGCTGAGGAGAATACAACTGCCTGGAACGCAACAGGATTATGGTGTTATCATTGACTAAAATTTTCCATTACCTTTTTAAAGGCCATTCAGGGCAGCCAGCCCTATGAAAGTCCTAATCCACAAAGAAAAACGAGCCATAGTAGACGGCAGAGAATATATAGTAGGAGACGCAGAACAATACTTTGTTCTAGACACCAAGAGGGATGTAGCAACCAAATATGGAACAATAGCAAAAGAAGACCTAGCCAAACCAAGCGGCAGCGTTTTGAAAACAAAAGACACAGGCAAAGAATTCATCCTAATAGAAGCAGACTACATAGACACTTACAAACGACTACGCAAACTACCACAAACAATACCCCTAAAAGACATAGGGCTGGTAATTGGCGAAACAGGAATAAACCACGAAAGCAACATAGTAGACGCAGGACTCGGCAGCGGAGCACTCGCAATCGCACTCGCGCGAATAACAAAACACGTAACAAGCTATGAGATACGAGAAGATCATCTCGCAGTAGCACAAGAAAACATCAACATGCTAGACATCAAAAACATAACAGTCAAAAACAAAAGCATCTACGACGGAATAGACGAGAAAAACGTTGATTTGGTCACCTTTGACCTGCCAGAGCCCTGGAAAGCAGCAGGACACGCAGCAACCGCACTCCGCGTAGGCGGATGGCTAGTAAGCTACAGTCCATCAATACCACAAGTACAAGACTTTGTGACAGCGGTAGAAAAAGACGAACGCTTACTAATGGTAAAAACCGTTGAAATCATAGAAAGACTATGGGAAATAGAAGGAAGAAAAGTAAGACCGAAAAGCACAGGCATAGGACACTCAGGATTCCTGACGTTTGTGAGAAAGGTCAAAGCGTAAACTTCTGCTTAATCTTCCCCTCAAACAAACTCCTGGCAGGAAAGCCAGCACTAGCAACAAAAGTGTTAAAGTCAACCTGAGAAAAACCATTACGCACAGCAGCAGCTTGCAGTTCCCTCAACCGCTGGCCGAACACGCTATAACAAGGAGCATAGCCAGGATTTTCCTGAAAATGGAACGTCTGGTCAAACACAAGCTTCTCACTAAGCCCAGTTTTCTCGTGCGCCCACTTAATGAATTCAGGAAAAGACTGCTTTTCCAAGTTCAAACGAACATCACTCACAGCGCGCAAAAACCGCACCATGCGCCACTGCATAACCTCAAAAGAAATACCCTCAACAAAAGCATCAAAAGGGCAAAACTTCTCAACAAGTTTGATAACATCCTTTTCAACCTTGTTCTTCGGACCAGAACGTGCCATGCGCTCAAAAGTCTTCAAACTCTCAAGCTCGCGAAAGAACGAAATGCCCTCAGTCAAAGGCGTAGACAAAGAAGAATCCAAAATCTCCAAAACCCGCAAGTCCTTATTCGAATAACTATTCATGAAATTAACGCAATGACCATACTCCTCATGAATTAAGGTTTGAATAACACCAGGCAAAAAAGTGCTAGGAGACGCATTTTTATCCGTTGTCACAAAAGACAGACAAAAAGGCTTAGTCAAACTATTAAACGACTGCATGGCAGCAGTAGGCAAAAAAGGCACCAAATAATCAGGAGTCTCAATCACGCGAACATCATACTTGCGTGTAATGTTCACCCACTCCTGCTCGGCAAGCTTTTGCAAAACCTTACGCAGGTCCTTTGTTGTTTTCACCAAAGACTTCAACGGAATACTCTGCTCCTTCGTCAACATTTTGTTAATAGCATCAACCTCAGGCTTGCACTTGTACCGCTTGGACAAGCGCATCATCGACGCGTTAAACTCAGGAAGCTCCTCATCAATCCATTTCAAAGCGAGCTGTTCAATCTCCTCAGCAGACTCAATATAATCATACCAGTCCTTAATCACAGAACGATACATATTCTTCCTACCCAAACCCTTGGACTTCTTCTGCAAAATAGGAAAAATCTCCTTGAAATCATTACGTTTCAACTTGACAAAACAAGTTTTCTCCTTCCACAACTTCAAACGCTTCTGCAAAGCAACAACAGCATCCTTAGTCTCCTTTTTCCTGCACTGTTTTCTCATGGACTCCAACAAAGAAACAGCACCATCACAACTCTGCGCGCTAAAAATTTGCAGCTCAACAGGCCACTTCCTATCCCACATGTCCTCTTGCACGCCAAGAAGGTTCACACACTGAACAGCAAGATCCAAAACATGCTGCTCCTTAACACCCTCAATAGTCAGGTGATTGAAAAAAACATTCATCACACTACCCGGCGGGTGCTGAGGCTCATCCCAAACCAAACTCCTCTCCAAAGAATGCAACCACTTACTCGCAACAGGATCAGCAAGCTTCTTCAACTCACCAACACGCTTCAAAGCAACCTTGATATTCTGATGCGACGGAATCCAGATTTTTCCAGCAAACTCCTTCAAACCAGCAGAAAAAGCCTCCTCAGGAGCAACCTCCTTCCACAACTCAAAAACCTCTTTATCGATATTCATCAACTTACAACTTGCGTTACGCTTATAAAAACCCTGCGCTTCACAATTGCAATGGAAGAAATTGCACAAACCATTGCACAACAGCATGGATGCCAACAAGCAGCACACCATTCAGTGTCAAACACAAAATAATCAACCTGTTAAACACATGAGAAAAGAACTACGCATTATCGGAATAGACGACGGCCCATTCTTCAAATTTAGAAAAGGAAAAGTCCTGATAGTTGGAACTATCTATCGCGGAGGCAGCTTCATGGATGGCTTGTTGACAACAACAGCCACAGTAGACGGCAATGATTCAACCAAACAAATAGCAAACATGATAAACAACAGCAAAAAATTCAAACCACAAATACGCGTAATAATGCTCAACGGTATCACAGTTGGCGGTTTCAACGTCATTGATTTACCAAAACTGTCAAAGCTAACCAAACTCCCTATTATTGCCGTCACCAGAAAATACCCAGACCTTGAAACAATCTATCACACACTCGAGAATTTAGGAATGAAAAACAAGGTAAAACTCATCAAACAACTACCAAAACCAATCAAAATCGGAAACGTTCACGTGCAGCACATAGGCATTGATTTAGAACGAACAAAAGAACTACTAAAGCTAACCACACTTCATGCGGATGTTCCTGAGCCCTTGCGCATCGCACACATTATCGCATCAGGAGTGGTAATGGGACAAAGCAGAGGACGGGCATAATGGGGCAGTGGGTTGTAGAGGGGGGTTGGTGAGTTTTTGGTTGCTCTTTGAACAATTGCTTTATCTATTGGCTAAGTTTGTAATACGCTTCAAATTCTTTTCTTGAAATTGTCCTTCGTGAACGTTCAAAATCATCAAGAACTTTCATGCGCCACTTCCATGTGCAAGCATTCATTGCATACGTGCACCAACCCTGTAAGAATTCACATGCCTTATCTTCGGATATTTGGCTTTGCTGATATTCATCATTTAGTACTTTCAATTTCCGTTTGAACCTCCTTATATTTTTCTTTCTCAAGAGCCGGTGTTTTGGAAACACCCGCATACCAAGAAAATCAACACCTCCTTGCATGTTCTTAATAATTGATTTCTGCGGATGAAGCTCTAAGCAGAGCGCAGTTCTCAAAAAATCATCGATACGGCTCTTTATACCGTGGAGATTTTTCGCTGAAGGGCTTAATACGACAAAATCATCCACATACCGGACATAATGTTTCACCTTCAACACGTGCTTCACAAACTTGTCAAGCTCGTTCAGATATACATTCGCGAAAAATTGCGAGGTCAAATTGCCAAGAGGCATGCCTTTTCCAGGAGAAGTACTGAAGTTTTTGATAATAATATGACACAACCATTCACTTCGCTCGTCATTTATCATTCTTTTCAGAATACGCAGCAGTATTTCGTGATCAACATTATCAAAATACTTCCGAACGTCCGCCTTCAAAACAAAAGAAGCACGGCTCCAATTCAGCGATACTTTCCTTGCAAAATATTCAAAGCGCTCAATAGCTTTCAGCGTTCCCTTTCCTGTTCTGTTAGCAAATGAATCACAGATAAATGTCTTATCAAATATAGGCTCAATCATGTTGCAGAGGGCGTGATGCACAACCCGATCACGAAAATCAGAACGACTAATCTTGCGTGTTTTAGGATCTTTTATAACAAACGTTTCGAGAGGTCGTGGAGAATAAGTATGGTTAATCAATTCATCCTGCAGACGCAACAGGTTCTTCTCCAAATCCCGTTCGAAATCAACAACGTATGGCTTCCTGGTTTTACCCTTTCTCGCCCTTCTAAAAGCAAGTTCTATGTTACCATATTTGCATAGTTTATCATAGAGATCAGACATAAAACTGCCTTGCAGGCACGAATCATTCGGGCGAGACGGGCGTTGTTGTTGAGATTCCTGTTGCCATTACAATTGCAGTTGTTGTTAAGACTGTTGGCGCACAACGCCCGCAACGCATAGCCCCATCGCGTCAAACAGTTCATCACCCTTCCATTTCTGTCAGAGTTGTATTTCATACCGACAAAACTGAATCGGCATCACGACAAGGCATGTGGTCCGCGCCTTAAACCGCGTGAACGGTGCAAGGCATTTCGTAAGAACGCGCAGCAACATAAAAAGATTCGTCACCCCCCCCCGAAGTCACAAAAATGTGCGCAACGCATTTTTGGGACGCAGAAAAGCCAGACACCATATCATGATTTTCTGACTTTTCTTCGTGACAGAAGCAAAATTTGCGCGCGGCGCTCCGCGCCCGATTATTAATAGAGTGGCTCGCCTTCGGCTCGCAATTATGGCGGACGCATCCGGGCGAGACGGGCGTCGTTGAAGAGATTCCAGCCACCACAATCGCAGTCGTAAAGACTGCCTGCGCACAACGCCCGCAAGTGGTCAGGCAAGTCGCTTCTAACACTCCAGAACCTCATCACGGGCCTATTCAGCATTGCAAAAACTATCGTAGCGTATTCTTTGAGCAAATCACGATTATCCTTATTATCACCACCAAGAGCAGCAAGCCATCCCTTGTGCACTAAAACTTCATCAAAGGTCAAATCACGATTGTACGATTCATCAACAGTCAATGGCCTGCCAGGAGTGCTTACAAAGCTAGCTGATAAGTACGCTTCGTTTGATGGAGGCGCTGTAAGCAAATCACCATGCATTTCAACAATCTTAAAACGCCTTCCTCCAGCTTCCCAGACTATGGCAGTGCACGAGTCAAGCCAAGTATTCCACAAACTCCAATCTGTTCCTTTTGATTCTCGCCATTGATCCATACGCGCCCGGATAGTCTCCTTGAAAGTCAAAGGGCGCGCGTCACGATCAAAGAACGGGTGTAAGCCGTTATCGTCACGGTGCGTGTCAGGATCATCACGGCACTCTTGCACTAGTTGCAAGCGGCAGGCACCAAAATTGATGTTTCCAGAACCAACAACGCTCCACCTGTGCGGTAATCTCAAGTCAAGCCCAGCGCTTCCACCGCCAATGTTTTTTAGCGCGTGGCGGTACATCAAGTTCTGCCACGCATCACGACCAGAACCAAGCCTCTCCTGTAAGTACACCGCACCCAAACGCATCAACGCATTACAGTACGCCTCAACATCAGCAAGATCACGAGTCGTCCGCGCACGCTTCTCCATAGCAAGAAGATCAATGTCCATACATCACAGAATAAATATTGCCTTAATTATTGTTTCGATTTTACATTCTAACCATAATACAACTTGTCCTGTTCTCTCTGCTCTCTATCAAGCCTTGAGTCAGGCTTGTTAATACGAGGCCTGTTAGATTCCTTATCACGACGCATGGTAATACCAACGTGCGTCAAGAAATGATTCATGCCAGCCTCCATAGGATAAGGACCAGTAACAGAACCGTGACGAGCAGGAACACCCTCAAACACCACGATACGGTCAGACAGGTAATCAACAAACAACAAATCGTGATCAACAACAAGAACAGAAACACCACGGTGTTCAACAACATCACGAACAACCTTGCTAAACGCCAGCCTTTGCTCAATGTCAAGATACGCAGACGGCTCGTCCAACAAGTAAACATCAGCCTCCTGAGACAAGCATTTCGCAATAGCAACCCTTTGCAACTCGCCACCAGACAAAGTATTCAACGGCTTAAGCAACAAAGGCCTCAATTCAAGAGGGCGAATCAGCTGAGCATCATATTTTTGCGTAGCATCAGAAAGCACGTTCATCACCAACTCATCACTCTGCACGTCCAAATATTGAGGCTTATACGAAACACGAACCTTCTGATCAACAACACCCTCATCAGGCTTTAGAACACCCGCCAATATCTTAACAAAAGTAGTCTTACCAGTACCATTCTCGCCAAGAACACCAATAACCTCATTACGACCAATAGAACCAACACCACCCTTCAAAGCAAAACCACCAAGCTTCTTACTCAAACCATCCCAAGAAGTCAACGCAACTTTGGCAGAAACCTTAACAGGAGGGCGAGACAGGAACTTAATCTCGTGATCACGGAAACGCATGTTCTCATCACGAATAAAACCCTCCAAATAAATATTCATACCAGTCCTAGTCGCCTTTGGCAAACTAACAATACCATACGCACCTTCCTTACCATACATAACGTGCAACAAATCAGTCATGTAATCCAAAATAATCAAGTCATGCTCGACAACCAAAACAGCAGTATTCTCATCAGCCAAATTCTTAATAAATTTAGAAACCAAAATACGCTGCTTAATATCCAAATAACTCGTGGGCTCGTCAAACACATACAAGTTAGCCTTTCGCAAAACAGTAGCAGCAATCGCAACACGCTGCAATTCACCACCAGAAACCTGCGAAATATCACGATCCAAAACCTCCCGCAAACCAAGAGCATCAACAATCTCATCAAACTTCTTCAGCTCATCAACCTTTTTCAACAAGTCCTGGACCTTGCCTTTCATCGTCTGAGGAATAAGCTCAACATGCTGAGGCTTGTAAGCAACCTTAATTTTACCGTCCCTTAAAGCTTCAAAATAACCCTGGGCTTCCTTGCCCTTGAAAAACTTCACAACCTCAGCAAAAGAAGCATCACTCTCACCACCCAAATTCGGCTTCAACATACCAGCAAGAATCTTGATAGCAGTAGATTTGCCAACACCATTCTTACCAACAATCCCAACAACCTTGCCAAACATCGGAGTAGGCAAGCTGTAAAGATGAAAGCCATTCCTCCCATAACGATGAATCGGGTTTTCCAACTGCTCAGGCAAGTTAATAATGTCAATAGCCTCAAACGGACACCTGTTAGGACAAATACCACAACCAGTACACAAGTGCTCATCAATAACAGGCTTCTTGTCACCCGTTGAAGTAGGAACTATACAATCCTTCCCCTCCATGTTCACCGGACAAACCTTAGCACACAAATAACCACCACAGCCCTGAGGATTACACCGGTCCTTTCTAATAATTGCAATGCGCGGCATAAGCTTTCTAGCAGAAGGAGTGTTTTTAAAGGTTTGCTGCTTTCACAGGCACATGAAAAAGAGGCAGCTGGTCAGCATAATAATCCTCATACTCCTCACATCATGCAATATTCTTCAGTACACAATCGAAGAAACACCAACAGAAGCCAAACGACCCCCTCCACCAGCATACTACATGGACCTAATCGGAATAACATTCCTCATACTGCTAGCCATCGGACTGCTAGCGATAATATTCCATCACACGCCCGCAGCAACAACACAACAAGCGCCACCCGCGCCAACTCCAGAACCAACAGCTGAACCGGCAACACCTGAACCAACACCAGAGCAGTCAGAACCAACTTCACAACCCGCCCAACCGCATCCAGAACCACCACCAGTGCCAAGGCCACAAACAATCGCACCAGTACTAGAACTAGACCACGACAATAGAGACCTCACAGTTGCTGAAAAACAAAACAAAACAGAACAACTACTAAAAATAATAACAAAAACACTAAACGACCTAGAAGAACTCGCACACCGGCTAGAGGACACCAGAGCACTACACGACACCCTAATAAGAACACACGCACACCTAAACAATCCAGAACTCGTAAAACAAAGCCAACAACAACTACAAGAATACCTAGAAAGCGAGTATCCAGCAGTACAACAACGCACACAACTACTACTAGACAGACTAGAAAAAGTACTCTCACTAGCATCAATAGGCATGAAAACACAACACGCACTAGCTTACAAAGTACAAACAACCAGAGCACGCTTTGAAAGACTACACAAAGAACTATACGCAATACTCGGACATTACGAACAGCTTAGAAAGAAATATAAGCCAAAACCAACACCAACAACAGATATGAGTAAACAAGCAGAAACAGTTGACCAGCTCTTCAGAGAAATGGAAGAATTCCTCGCACTCGCTCCAAAACTCGAAGAAGACGTCAGAAGAATAACAAGCGATACGACCATCCCCGAAGCTGAAAAGACAGAACGACTACAAAGATTAGCAGCAGAACTTGAAAAACACAAATATGGCGCAGACACAACGCTTCTCGACAGAGACTTCGAAAGAGCCGAAAGGATGTATAACGGCCTCAAGTCGTACCCCTTACGTTTCAACCTCGAACAAAGATACGAAAACCTTCGAAGAGAAATCAAAGAAATCGGTTGGGCACCCTAACCCTTACTCCAATCAGCTTGAGACAACAACTCTTCGAACTTCTCAGCAAGCTTCTCGTCCTTCACAAACTCCTGAGCAATAGCAAGCAAGTCCTTCTTCAAACGCTCATCAGTAACATGCTGAGCCTGAACAACAGGCAAAACACTCTGCAAGAAATTCTTCGCAATAGCCATCAAGGTCTTCTCCAACGATTTAACACCGCCAATATCAACACTAACAGTTTGTTCACGCTTTGCCTCAAGATCCTTAACCAGCTTGTCAATCTGCCGCAAAGAAGTCTCCAACGCAGACAACTCATCGCACAAACTCTTCACGTCATCCTTTGATAAGCTATGCAGTTGGCTCTTGGAACTTTTCGCAGCAGTAAGAAAGCCCAACAACTTATTCTTCACACCTTTGGCTCCAAAAACACCCTGCATGCTACCATTACCAGTAGTATGCAACTCGGTCTGTTGCAAGCACGTGTTCAACAACATCCGCTTCTTACTCAACAAAACACGAACAGACTTCAACTCATGCTGCAATTGACCAATCTCTGCGACCTCGATCAAACCTGCCGCTTCCACATGCTTACGCACACTATCCTCAAACTGCTGCGCAAACGCTTGACACTTAGCCTGCAAGCTATCCAAAGAATTCTGAACCTTAGGAGAAAGCTCCTTGCTCTTCAAAACATCCTTCAAATTCCTTTCCAACTGCTTAATATCAACCATTCAAACACCAAAATGCTTTTCCAAGGTCAACTTATGACCTTGAACTGCGCGCAACAAGTCCAACGCCTTCAAATCAACCTGTTCAAGCTTTGCAGTCACGCTCGCCTTGCCCGAACGAGACTCATTCATAAACTTGTGCAACTCTGCCAAGGCAACAGAAGCATCATCAGACAACTCAGTCACAACACCCTGCGCCTCAATCGTCGCAGCAAGACGCTGCATCATTTCATGCTTCTCCGCCTCAGGAAGATTGGAATTCCCAATCTCCTGAACAGACTCCTCCAAAACAACAGCAAGCTGGTTAGCACGATGCGCGTCCAAAACCGCCTTTTGCAACGTGCCAACCAGATTTTTCAACTCCTTTTCCTCCCGCAAGACATCAGAAGAAACACTCTCAATCTCAACAGTCAAACCCTCAATAGCATCCAAATCAGAATTCAAAGCTTCCAAATCCTTCTTAGACAAAGCCTCCTTAGCCTTAATGGCATCCGAAGAAGCAACAACCTGCTTGTCAATATGATCCAAAGACCTAACCTTGCTCCAATCAATGGACGTATCGACAGCCATCCAACAAAAACAAACAACATGCTACTTAAACATTTAGAATAACGGAGCAGTAGCAAACCAGATAAATCATCACGCTTTTACCCATTACTGTGATCAACAATAACCCCTATTCCTCTGGAATTCCTCCAAAGACGCATAACCTTGCCGTTTCAACTCTGCCTTAACGCCTTTTGCCAGCTGTTTCAACAAACCAAAACCCTGAAACGTGTAAGGAGTGTAGCCTTTAAGCACGTTCGCGCCGGCATCAAAAGCAGCCCAAGCCTGCTGCCAAGAATCAATTCCGCCAGCAGCAGCAATAAACGCGTTTGGAAAAGCAGCGCGAACATCACGCACAGCACGCTGACGATAACCCTGCAAAAACCTACCACTCCTACCAGCAGACGGATAACCCCACTCTTTCGCAGGCACGCGCTCTTTTGGCGTAGGATAAGTGTTAACAGCAACAACACCATCACCACTCTGCATCCACGCATCAACCAAGCCCAACCACTCATCACGCTGAGATTCCTCATAAGGACCCATCTTCACCAAATTCAACTTACCACCTGCTCTTTCTTCAAACAACTCAGCAGACTCCCTGAAAACACCAGGATCACGCAAAGCCTTCAAAGCAGCAGTATTAGGACTATAAGGATTCCAAACAAAACCATCAACAAAAGGACTTAACACGTCCACCAACTTTTCAAGCTCCCTAAATGAAACATCAATACGGTCAGCAGAAGGAGGAATCCCACAAACGCTAACCAACAAAGGAGCACTACCACGACGGCAGTAACGACGAACATTACCAAGAAAATGGTTCAAGCCCTTATGCGGAAAACCCTGAGCGTTGTAAACCTCGCCGTTCTTCTCATCAACTGCAACACGAGGACGAGGATTGCCAGGGCGAGGCTCAACAACAACAGTGCCAGGAACCAAAAAACCAAAAAGATAAGACAGAGGCAACAACGCATCACCATTCTTATCCAAACCAGCAGAAGAACCAAAAGGCATCACTTGCTTGCCAGCAACCTCAACGTGCAAGTCAGGATCGTCAAAAGCAGCCTCGCGAGCAACATTCTCATACCTTGCCAAAAGTTCCAAAGCAAGCTCGTGCACACGCTCAGGATCATTACGGCCCAAAACGTAAGCAGCAGGACGAACAACCCTCCTGAAAAACTTTGTGTCCAGCAAACTCCTCCTAAAAACCTCTTTCACCAACCAATCAAGCATACAATCAACCCCCTTACTTACATATATAATTTTGATGACATAATATTCCGTTCACTCTTTTGACTTATCGATCACCTTCAACTCAACACCAGCAAGCCCCAGCAAAGCTGACTGATAAACAAGCTCGCGCCAAGCAGGCAAACGGTACAAGGACTGCAGTTCAAGCAGCTTACGGATACGCTCGCGCTCGTTAACAACATCGGCAACGTGAACATAAGAATTGTCCCCATCGCGCTCGTACCAGCACTCAACACCCCACTTACGCATAACCTTCTTCATACGCTCAAACGATCTCAGCTTCGAACTATCCTGCACCCGCCTATTACTCGTACAACGAGAAACATACTCGGCAAGTTCATTACGCTCAACTACGCCCTTGCTATTTGCCATGTATTTCAACACATCATACAAAGCAGCAAGCGACTGAAGCTCTTTTGCACGCAAAGACTCAACAAACACACGACTCGTGACATCATTGGAAATATCATCCAACCCCTGCGCGTCCGGCAAAATAGCACGATACGCCTCTGCCAACTCAGCCTCCAATGCCTTAACACGCAAACACAAAGCATCATAAGCCTCAGCACGATCACACAACTCCCTCAGCTCAACAGGGCTCAGCTCAGGCTTCCCCCTGAGCGCAGCATACTTTGCCTTCCTACGCTTACCAGCCACAGGCTTGTCAAATCCTGATCGCAAAACCTGCCAAACCTTGTCCTCCTGAGGCCGCACAAAAAACTCCTGAACATCGCTCACAACACACTTCCTCAACACCTGAGCAGAACCAAACAAATAATCCCCAATAACATAAGCCCTCCTTTCTGAAACAGCAACGTGCACATTACACCTCAAAGCCCTTTCTCGATATGCACCTGGCACCCTCGCACAATCATCCAAGCTCAGTGCAAACCACTCCTCGCCATCAACAGGAACCCCATTCGCACGAACCAAACAACCACCTGGAATCTGCAAACCAGCCTCACTCGAACCAACCCTATACCATTTATCCCCACTAACCAAGTCATTAAGCATAAACCCAGCCCTCTAGAACACACATATTAATCTTACGGCAAAAGCTCCAGGATAGCAGCAGAAGTATACTGTGGAGCACATAAGCTAAAGCTCCTCGGTATCATCTTTGGAAGAAATCTTTGTTTAATTAATTTTCGTTTGAATATAAAAGAGTTGTAGCGCAAAATGCGCTTAGAGAAAATAAAGAGGTTTCCTGGTCAAATCAAGGAATAATCTCACTTTGTTTGATCGTATGAGAATGATTTCGGTCATCATGCACCCGAGAAAGTGCGAGGAGTCCCAAAATGATGAATCCAGTAACCGCAAACACGGCGATTCTATATCGTTCACTTCCCATGGAGACAAGATTTGAAACAATGAGGCCCCAGACAATCGGCCCGATAAAGCTTGATGCGCGTTCCGCAAGGCCGAAATACGCAAAAGCCAAGTTGTGCTTTCCTTTTGGTGCAACATAAGCCATTACCGAACGGGATACGGCCCAAAGGGCGCCGAACCAAAGACCCATAACTGTTGTGGTAATGATGAACAACGTAAAGTTTTTGAGATATCCCACAAGAGGCAAAATGATAATATATCCAGAGAGGATAAACATGAGCGTTCTTTTGTGGCCAAAACGGTCGGCAAGAAAGCCCGCGAGCGTGCCGCCGATAGCTGAAGTTATCAAAATACCCAATAGGAGGTATGTTTTAACCGTATCGGAAATGTGCCAAACCTGCTCGAGAAAAATCGGAAAATTGTTTGCAGCAGTTAAAATAGCATCGTTAAATAAGAAATACGCAAGAAGGAAGAAGCTCACGCTCGAAAAAGACAACAAGCGCTTTGTGTCAATGAACATCTCTTTGAGTGTCGACGGTATGTGCCAGCCCTCAGAAGCTCTCTTCGGCTCCTTGAAAAAAATGAGCACAGGAAGTGCAAGAAGAAGGAAAATTAATACCGACGGCAACAACGTTTCCGCTCGTGGGGCCGAACCAAAAATGGTTAAACTTCCATTTGAGAAAGGCAAGGCAATAAGCAATCCCGCAAATTGGCCAAGATAATTTGCAGTTATACCAAGGCCTGAGACCAATCCTCTTTTTTCTGGCTTTGATATATCATTAAGCAACGGAGTATAGAATGTAAACGAAAGCAGGTACGAATACAACCCAAGTGTGAAGAAAATGAGCGCGCCAATCTGATAATTGGTTGCTGCAAGTAGTGAACAAAGTCCATAGAAAATAACAGTGAGGAACGTAGTATATCGCATGCCTGTAATTCTTCTCAAAAACTTATCAAGCAAATACCCTGTAAGAGGAACAGTTAGAAGCAAAAGTAGGGCTGAAACAGTGAATGTGAGATTAAAGTAGAAGTCTGAAATGCCCTTATCAACAACAACCCACTGTGCAAAATAGAGAAAAAACACAATAGAGACAATTGAATTAGCAAAATCGTAGAGAATCCAAAGAAAGATATTCCATTTTGTATCCATATACACCTTTTGAGGATGCCTCATTTAAAAAATGATAGCGCAAAATGCGCTCAAAACCGTGGGCTTCCAACTATAGTTCTGAAGCCCCACGCGGGAGGCGGCACCCTCTTCGTAAGCACATACTGCTTATTTTGGAGGTGCAGGAATCTGAATGGTAGTAAGAGGCACTTGGATAAAATGGTTTCGGTGACCACAAAAGTGAGCATTGTGGTCACCTGAAAACTATGTTCTGAGTATGTTTCTGATTTCGGCTACAAACTTGCTTGCTCTTTCAAGGCTTGTTTTTGCCAAGTTTTGTTTTGCTACGCTGCCAAGCTCATATTGAAGATCACTGCGTTTTTTTCGTTCTGATTCGTAGCTTTCAACCAGTTCTTTGGCTCTATCCTGAGAGCCGACTATTTGTAGTGCTTGATCTTTGGCTTCTTCGTATGTTTCAAGCAATTTTGCAAGTTTTTGATTTTTCAAAAAGTTCGCAATAAGGGCATCAGCGACAACTTTGTGAACAAGCTTATCGCCGACTTTAATTTCGTTCTTCGCCAATAATGCCAAGGCCGCGTAGAACATCGAGTAATAGGCAGAAACGACAACCCACAGATACGTTTCAAAGTTGTCCTGCAATGCGAAAACTTGCTTTTTCTGATTATCCATTGAAAGTTCAAGCAGAGCTTTTGACGTTTGGAGCGAAGTTTCTGCGTTTTTCAAAAAGAATTGAAGGTATTGTGCGATGTCTTTTCGTTTGATAAAGAGCCAGCCATCTTGAACGTATTTCGGGACGTTCTTTTCCGCTTCGGAAATGCGTTTTTGGTCAATCATGGTGAAATCAAGTTATAGAAACTCTCGCCTCCATAAATAACCAAGTGTTTTTCGTATGCTTCTTTTGAAACGCTTGGTTCTTTCAGACCTGCTTGGAACTCTCGCAAAGTTAATATCACTGGATTCAAGGTCAGGTTATTTAACGTGGCTGATTTCTTGATTGCAGAACGGAACTCCGCATACTGATCCTTATCATGACTGATGATGAGAATATCAACATCTGATGTCTGTTTTGCCGTTCCTTTGGCATACGAGCCGAAAACAAAGAGCGCATAAAACGGGTTGGCAATGCCTTGTACGACTTCTCTCAGTGCATTAAAGATCCTCTTTGGGAGCGCTTTGACTGCTTGCCGTTCGCTTACGTACGCGAAAATCGCGGCATTTTCCTTAGACAGGTACGCGCAACACCTATTGATGTTAGAAACCCGCTTCACATCAACCAAACGTTCTGTCCTCAAATGTTGAACTGTGGTAAACACGATCTTGTAATCTTGCCCAACTGCTTTAGCTATCTCACGGATAGAGTACTCTTCACCTAAATTATTTAACAGGAATACCAAGATGTTTTCTGCGGTTTGAGATAGAGTACTTAAGTACATAATGTTATGTATCCAAGTACTCTTTATAAAACTTGCGGAAAGCGGTCAAGTGCAACTCCCCAAAATCTATTCCGGTTCCCTCACCAGACGATAATTGATAAGGTTTTCAAAGCCTCAGACGGGCTTCAGCTTCAGAATTTGGATCCCTCAATCACGCGAGGGGACAACTGAACTCTGTGTCTTAGGAAGTAACACTTCTATAAATAATTTACTTTTATGCAGTTTTCAGAAGATGTTTCTCTAGACGTTTGAGAATAGCATTATTCTCCACAATCTTTTGCTCTATCATCATGCTCCTTCCAACAATAACCGAACGAATGTAATCAGAAACAGCACGTTTACCGTTAACATGTGCATCCTGCTTAATCTGCTCATACTGAGGACGCGTCACGTAACACTTGATACAGTAAATCTTTGCCACAAAAATCTTGAAGATAAACGAATATTTATTGACTAGATTTTGCGCAAAGGCGCGAAAGTAAAAGTTTAAAAGACCGCATATTGCGAATACGAACAAGTATGACGACAAACAAAGAACGCACGGAGCAGGAAAAAAAGGACTGGCTAAATGGACATTTTTATCATGAAGTAAACATGCTTATTTCTCTACTGCATCGTCAGAATATTATGCCGTTAATACTATCTCCGATTGACCATACAAGCAAAATGGACGTGCTTTTAGGAGTCGATGGTGGTATTATCCTTGAAGCGCAGTTATTGCACATAAGAGTCTTGATAGAATTTCTGTTCGTAGATCCCATTGAAAAATTCCCTAACGATGCAAAGCCAACACAATTTGTGAAGGAAGGCGTGGTGTGGCGAGACATCTGTGGACAACGGAAAGAATTTCACTTAAAGAGTGGAAGAAGCATCGAGGAATTTTACGAAACGCTTCATATTTTTTTAGCACACTTGACATACGATCGTAGCACAAAACAAGCACAATCAACGGAGGATTGTCGTGAAATTTATAACATCTTATTTGAAAGAATTAAACTGTTCTTGGACAACGTTGACGATAAATACGTTGATAGTAATATCAAGCAATTGAAAGAGTATCTGGAGAAAAATAGTTTAAAATCACGACTTGCTAACCAACCT
>JACQMY010000001.1 GCA_016203305.1 Candidatus Woesearchaeota archaeon | reverse complement strand
GATATATAAATGTTACTTTTTTGTATACTGGCCTCAGAGGGTGCAGGGAGACGGGGGTTACAGTCTCCCTGCCGCAGTTTTGTAGAACAGGCTTATACGGCAGCCGAGATTCGAACTCGGGCTGAAAGCTGTTTCCGCGTGTTGGGAAGCTCTCGTGCTACCAGGCTACACCACTGCCGTGTTTTGACGGATTTCGGGGCCTCACGAGGTCTATAAGCTTTTTGGCGTTTGCGCCGCTGAGAGCAATCGTATGAAGTGGCGCGCGTCCTTTTTTCTGATAAACATAGTAAGTTAGATTGAGATTGCAGTTGTGTCGAACAATCAACATTACTTGGTCCATGAGCGACTTTGAAACTGTAGAAAAAGATATCCGTTTTCTAGGCGCGTAGAAGTTTCCATCTGTATCTATAAGTCCACGGAGGAATCCGAGATTGAATTCTTTTTTATGAATGTCGAGTTTCCGCAGACGTATGCTGTAAGATTTTTTGCCTTCCCAGACGAGATATTTGCAAATGAGGTCATAGATTGCTCTAGAATAATACGTCAACTGTATGCAAGACGGCTTTCCGCGGTAGTATGAGGTGTATTCCATAGGCTGTTTTTGAAACCATTCGCTAAATTTTTGCTGAAGCGCACGATAGTATCCCTCTTCATATGCGCCAACTGCTATACTGATAGTATAGTGATATTCTTTTCTAAACTGGAAATAACCATCTCCTGCAAAAATGCCAAGAAATTCGCCAAGCTGGTCAGGAGTGCGAAAGTTCAGAATGATTTCTTTGGTTTTTTTCCCGTTAAGTTTTTTGTAATGATAGTATAGTGTTGATTTTCTCAGCCCTGTCTTCTTGCTGATACGATTAAGGGACTGGCCTGATTTGATGAGTTCAATAATTTCAGCAGAAACGCGTCGCACAACAAAGATAAAATTGACTAAGTATTTAATAGTTTAGGCCGGGTTCAAATGAGAATATAAGCGCTTGCGCTATTTCTTAAAGCTTGCGAACAAAGTATCCTGCACACTACTAACTACACACTAATAGCCAATCTTCATCCTTCGTCCTAATACCTACAACCTAACGCCTAATACCTTCTACCTTCCTCCTTCGTCCAACAACCTACACAACTGTTGGTACTTCTGCAAACATTGTTTCTAGTCCTTTGCGTAATGCTATTTTTTCTGTTATTTGGTTGTGCGTGTATGGGTATAGTAGCCATTTGTCGTTTGTTGTTGGATTGACGAAATATATGCAGAGGTTTTTGTGTTGTGCGAGTGTTTGCCAGTTTGTTATGACAAATTCTAGGTTTTTTTTGGTGTTTAGTATTACTAGATTGACTTGGCTGGTTGGGATGCTGTTGAGGTCTTTTAGTTCTGGTTTTATTATGAATTTGCTTTGTCCTGTTTTTTTGTGGACTGTTAGCTCGCCGTTTTGGTCTTCTATTTTGATTATTTCTTGTTTGATTGAGTCTCTGCTTTTTAGCAGTGTTTTTGTCCACTCTTTTAAGTCCATGACCGGCTTTGCGAGTGGTGTCTTCTTAAGCTTTTATTATGCCAACAGCGTGATAACATCATGTGAGGAGAAGGTATGAGGTCGAAGGGTAAAGACTGCATTCTTCAACCTTCATCCTACAACCTCCGTCCTACATCCTTCTTCCTTCCGCCTTCGTCCTACGTCCTACACACTACAAACTACTTAGCCAAACTACTTAGCCAATATAGAACTATTCTTCTGCCGCTGCTGTTTGTTCTGCTGGTTCTTCTTCAGAGTAGCTTGGCACTGCTGCTTTTGAGATTATCATTATGTCGCCGATGGCTTTGACTAGCTGGTGTGGCACGATTACTCCTTTCGCCGAGCCGAGTACTTTTGATAGGAAGCTGTTTTTTGTTGCTCTTACTCTCCAGCCGTGGACTTTTGTTTGTGTTAGTATTGCTTCTTCTATGTCGCCGAAGTAGTCTCCTTGGTCTGTGAAGACTTTCATGTCGTAACTTTCCTGGATGTGTTTCATTCTGAGCATAACATACCTCCTTAGAGTAGTCGTGTATGGCGTGATGGGATATTTAAAGATTGTTATGACGTAAACCATAGCTGTCTTCGTTCTGCTACCTTCATCCTTCGTTTCTTCTTCCTACATCCCACAACCTAATGCCTAAAGCCTAATATATCCTGCTCTCCTGTCGTAAGCCATGGTTAAGATTCGTATATTGGGCACTTCGCATATTTCTCCTGATAGTTTGAAGAAGGTTGAGCGTGCGATTGTTTTGTTGCGGCCTGATATTGTGGCCGTCGAGCTTGATTCAAAGCGTCTTGCTGCTTTGTCTTCTGGCATAAAGGGCGGTTTTTCTTGGAGGGATGTTAGGAGGGTTGGCATTAAGGGTTGGTTGTTCGCTTTGCTTGGGGCTTGGGTGGAGCGTAAGCTTGGTTCCAAGGTTGGTGTTTCTCCTGGTGCTGAGATGTTACGTGCTGTTTCTTTGGCAAGGGAATTTGACGCGAAGGTTGCTTTGATTGATCAGGATATTGAGGTTACTTTGAGGCGTTTTTCTGGTGCTTTGTCTTGGCGGGAGAAGGGTCGCTTCTTGATAGACCTCATAAAGGGTTTTTTTGGTTTTGGTGTTGAATTTGATATTGCGCGGGTTCCTCAGCAGAAATTGATTGAGAAATTGTTGGAGGAAGTGCGCGTGCGTTATCCTAATGTTTATCGTGTTTTGGTTGAGGAGAGGAATTTTTTCATGGCACGCCAACTGGCTATTCTTGCGCATAAGTTTCCTGAGAGTACTATTCTGGCTGTTGTTGGCGCGGGTCACGAGAGGCAGATTGCTTCCTTGTTAAAAAAGTATTTAAAGCCCAAGACCGCAAATAGTGTAAAAAAGAGTTGAATATGCAGAACTATCTTGATAAGTTGCGGAATTATTTTTGGTTTTCTAGCAAGGAGCTTGTTCCTTTTTTGATCGTTGTTTTCGGTTTGTCGTTGATTGAGTCTTGGGATTTGTGGGGCGTGCAACGTTTCGATTTTTTGTTTGGCTTGTCTAATTGGCTTAACGCTTTTTTGTTGGTTGGAATTACTGTTTTTGTTCATCATGCTGGTCAGCGCATGATGGCTCTTGCTCTCGGTTTTAGAGCTGAGCATCGTTTGTGGTGGAATGGTTTGTTGTTCGGTCTTATTTTGGCAATGCTGTCTGGCGGCAATGTGAAATTCCTTGCTGCTACTGCGACTATGGAGTTTTTGTTGCCGATTCATCGTCTTGGCGCGTTTCGTCACGGTGCTAACATTGGTACTTTGGGGAAGATCGCGCTTGCGGGGCCTGTGTTTAATGTTTTGTTTGCTGTTCTGATAAAGGGTCTGGGTGCTGTTGGCTGGCTTTCTCCTGTTGTTGCTTCTCAATTGTTTTCTTTGAATATCGCTTTTGCCTTGTGGAACTTGTTGCCAATTCCTCCGTTGGATGGCGCTAAGGTGTTTTACTGGTGGCGTTTGCTTTATTTCTTGCTTTTTTGGACTTTTATCGTGTATGCCGTGCTGGCTTGGTGGCTTGCTTGGAGTAGCGCGTTTGCTTTGCCGCTTGCGTTGTTGATAGGTGTTGTTTTGACGATTGTTTGGTATGGGTTAATTGGCAAGGAGTGGTTGTGATGGATATTTCGTTTGACTGGGCTGAGTGGATCGCGGTATTCTTCTTATTGATTGGATCTCTCATGGCTTTGTTTGTCGCTAATGTCGTGATTCTTTATCTTGTGTGTTTTTTGATGGGTTTGGCTTTTGGCAGGATGTGGTATAAGTGGAAGAAGCGTGGCAGGGTTCCTTTGTTTTTGTCCATCATGACTTTTATTTTTGGCTTTTTGATGGGTGCTGTTTTCAGGAGTGCGCGTGTTTTGTTAATTATTTTTGTTGCTGGCATGTTCGCTGGCTATTACATTTCTGAGAAGGAGTTGTTGCGTGCAGTTCGCTAGTTCTTCTTCCTACAACCTTCGTCCTACAGCCTAATACCTGCCCTTACCCGTTAATCATAAATAATGCGCCGTTGTCTTGAATTGTATGTTAAGGGGATTCGTGCCTAGGTTGTATCAGGAGACTATTCTTGCTACTGCTGCTTTGAAGAATACTTTGGTTGTGCTTCCGACTGGTCTTGGTAAGACTGGTGTTGCTTTGTTGCTTTCTGCTCAGCGTTTGTCTTTGTATCCTAAGTCCAAGGTTGTTTTTCTTGCCCCTACTAAGCCGCTTGCCGAGCAGCATTTGGAGACTTTCAGGAAGCATTTGGATGTGAGTTCGTTGGTTTTGTTTACTGGCGAGGTTTCTCCTGAGAAGCGTGCTGTTTTGTGGGCTGATGCGAGGGTTGTTTTTGCCACTCCTCAGGGTTTGGAGAATGACGTTATTGGTGGCAAGCTTGATATTTCGCAGGTTAGCTTGTTTGTTTTTGATGAGGCTCATCGTGCGATTGGTGATTACAGTTATGTTTTTTTGGCAAAGCAGTATCAAAGGAAGTCGGAGTGGCCTCGTATTCTTGCTTTGACTGCTTCTCCTGGCAGCGACTTGGAGAAGATTATGGATGTTTGCACTAACTTGTTTATTGAGGCTGTTGAGATCAGGACTGAAAAGGACCCTGATGTTGAGCAGTACGTTCAGGATGTTGCTGTTGATTGGGTGAAGGTTGAGCTTCCTGAGGAGTTGAAGAAGATCAAGCGTTTGCTTGAGCAATGCATTAAGTCTCGTGTTGATCAGTTGCGCGAGCTTGGCATTCGTGGTTCTTTGATGAGTAAGCGCGAGCTTCTTGCCGCTCAGGCGGAGCTACAAGCAAAGATGGCTGCTGGCGAGCAGGATGTTAATGTTTGGAAGTGTGTTAGCGTTCTTGCCGAGATTATGAAGGCTCATCATGCTTTGGAGTTGTTGGAAGGCCAGGGTGTTTTTCCTTTGTGGAAGTATGTTGAGGGTTTGTACACTCAGGCATTGACGACAAAGGTTAAGGCTGTGAAGAATTTGACTGCTGACTTGGGTTTTAAGAGCGTTTTTGTTTTGACGCAGAAGTTGGTTGATCAGAAGGTTGAGCATCCTAAGGTCGCTGAGTTGTGTGATTTTGTAACAAAAGAGGTTTCTCGTGATGCCAAGTCCAAGATTATTGTGTTCACTCAGTTTCGTGATACTGCCGTGAAATTGTGTGAGGAGTTGAGCAAGATTCAGGGTGTTCTTGCCAGGATTTTTGTTGGCCAGGCAAAGAAGGGCGATACTGGTTTGAGTCAGAAGCAGCAGGGTGAGTTGTTGGATATGTTCCGTGATGGATTGTTTAATGTTCTTATCGCAACTAGTGTTGCTGAGGAGGGTTTGGATATTCCCAAGGTTGATGTTGTTGCGTTTTATGAGCCCATTCCTAGTGCTATTAGGAGTATTCAGCGTCGGGGTCGTACTGGTCGTAATGAGAAGGGTCGTGTTGTGATGTTTATGACTAAGGGCACGCGTGAGGAGGCTTATTCTTGGAGCGCCAAGCGGAAAGAAGATGCTATGGTGCGCGTGTTGGAGAAGTTACGTTCTGATTTGAAGTTGAGGCTTGAGCCTCAGCCTACTTTAAGGAATTTTGATCAGAATGTTAAGATTTTTGCTGACTATCGTGAGAAGTCTTCTGGTACTGTTAAGGAGCTTGTTGATCTTGGTGTTACGATTCGTTTGGAGATGTTGGATTCTGCGGATTACGTTTTGAGTTCGCGTGTTGGTGTTGAGTTGAAATTGGTTGAT
The DNA here is from genome assembly GCA_016203305.1 of Candidatus Woesearchaeota archaeon. GTDB lineage: Archaea > Nanobdellota > Nanobdellia > Woesearchaeales > ARS49 > SURF-65. The sequence continues at coordinate 20,668 of JACQMY010000001.1, read as the reverse complement.
GATTTTGTTGCCAGCATTATTGATGGTCGTTTGCTTGATCAACTGAAGGGTTTGCGGCGTAATTTTGAGCGTCCTTTGTTGATGATTCAGGGCTCGCAGGATATTTACAGTGTCCGGAATGTTCATCCGAATTCTATCAGGGGCATGCTTGGCACGATTGCAGTTAGTTATGGCATTCCTATTATTTACACAAAGGACGAGAAGGATACTGCTGCTTTGTTGTTGTCTATTGCCAAGCGCGAGCAGGACGAGACGAAGAAAGAGTTTGCTCCGCATGCTGATCGTAAACCGATGACTTTGAAGGAGCAGCAGGAGTATTTGGTTAGCTGCTTGCCTTCTGTTGGTCCTAGTCTTGCGCGGGAGTTGTTGAAGAGTTTTGGTTCTGTTGCTGGTGTTTTTGCTGCTTCTGAGGATGAATTGCAGAAAGTTCAGGGTGTTGGTCCGAAGATTGCTCGTGGCATTCGTGAGTTGGTTCTTTCGCAGTATTCCAAGAATTAGAATTTCATCTGGTTTAATCGTTTGATTCTTTCAGAAGTGGCAGGGTGTGTGGAAAAGAGCGAAGCTATTCCGTGTAGTGTGAATGGGTTTGTGATGAATAGCGAACTTGTTGCTGGGTTTCCTCGCATTGGGTGTGCTTTGCATCCTTGTTCGAGTTTTGCTAGGGCATTTGCGAGTGCTTTGCCGTTTTTTATCGTGTTTGCTCCTGTTCGGTCTGCAAGATATTCTCTGCTTCTGGATATTGCTAGTTGTAATACTAGTGCTATCATTGGCGCAAGTATGATTAGGAATAGCATTCCGATGAGGTTTCCGTCTCTTTCGTCTCTGTTGCCAAAGATTGCTGCGAACTGTGCCATTTGTGCTAAGTAGCTTATTACTGCTGCGAGTGTTGCTGCTATTGTTGTGACTAGCATGTCTCTGTTTGCTACGTGGCTTAGCTCGTGTGCTAGTACTCCTCTTAGTTCTTCGTGGTCGAGTAATTGCATTATTCCTTCAGTGCATGCTACTACTGCTTTTTTTGGGCTTGGTCCTGTTGCGAATGCGTTTGGTGTTTGTGTTGGAATGATGTATAGTGCTGGTTTTGGTAGTTGCATTTGTCGCGCGATTTCTTCGACCATTTTGTGTACCTGTGGATGGTCTTTTTTGTGCATTGGCTGTGCGCGATAGATCATCAGTACTATTTTGTGGCTGAAGAAGTACATTCCAAAGTTCATTAAGACTGCCAGTATTAGCGCTATTGTGAGTCCTGTTTTTCCGCCGATAAGCATTCCTGCAAGTAGCACTAGTCCTGATAATGCGCCGAGCAACAAGACTGTTTTAATTTGGTTCCACATACGTTTTTATCGTCGGGTTTTGTTTATAAAAGTTATGAACGTTCTTCATCCTTCTTCCTTCCACCTTCATCCTAATACCTACAAACTACACACTACAAACTACACACCACTTACAACCTACATCCTTCTTCCTTCACCCTATCAATATACGTGTCCAGTCCTTCTATTTGTCTTAGTGGTGTTTTGAATAGTGCTTCTCTTAGTTTGTTGTCGATTTTGACTTTGTGTCTTTGTAGGTCTTGTGCGAGTTTGTTGTAGATTTTTTTGCCTTCCGGGTCTAGGTCTACTAGTAGCACGACTTCTTTTGCGTTTTCTGCAATTTCTTCGACTATTTTGTAGAGTGGTTTTTGTCTTAGCTGTAGTACCTTGATAATGCCTAGGTTTGTTAGTGCTTTTTGGTCTTTGATGCCTTCTACTATGACTAGTTTGTTTTTTGTTTTGATTTCTTCAATTAGCTCGAGGATGTGTTGTATGTCTTTCATTCGTTAGATTGGGATAGTGGAAATTATATAAACCTTCATCCTTCGTCCTACTACCTAAAACCTAATACCTAACATGGCCGTCTACCAAAAACTTCCATTGAGCACTGTTTTAAAGTATTATAAGCGGTTGGAGGTTCAGCAGGCTTTGGTAGAGTCTGGTGTTAACAAGGAAGTTGCTGTTAGCTTTGGTGGCACTGGTTATGGTAAGCGTCCTGATGTGCTTGTTTATCCTAGTGATATTTTGAACTTTGTTAGGGGTGGCGCTACAAGTTTTCATTGTAGCGAGGAGCTTTGGAGGAATCCTTTGCAGATTACTACTGGCATGAGGCCCGAGGAGTATCATGAGTTGCGTTTGGGTTGGGACTTGATTTTGGATATTGATTGTCCTGAGTTGGAGTTTAGTAAGATTGCTGCTGACTTGTTGGTTCAGGCATTGAAGCATAATGGTGTGACTTGTGTTTCTGTTAAGTTTTCCGGCAATCATGGTTTTCATATTGGTGTTCCTGCTGCTGCTTTTCCTGAGGTTGTGAATGGTATTCCTGTTAAGAATTTGTTTCCTGAGGGCCCTCGGCGGATTGCTGCTTATTTGGCTTCGATGATTAGGGATGTTCTTGCTCAGCGTTTGTTGCTTGCCGCTCCTGTTCACGTGATTGCTGAGAAGATCAAAAAGCCGCAGTCGGAGATTGTGAAGGCTGGTAAGCTTGATGCGTTTGGTGTGTTGTCTATCGATACCGTGCTTATCGCTCCTCGTCATTTGTACCGTATGCCTTATTCTTTGAATGAGAAATCTGGTTTGGTTTCTGTTGTTATTTCTCCTGGTGATATTTTGTCGTTTGATAAAATGTCTGCATTGCCTGAGAAGGTTGTTCCAAGGCTGAAATTTTTGGATCCTGCGATTGCTGTTGCCGGGGAGGCTAGGAAGTTGATTGTGCAGGCTTTTGACTTTAAGACTCCGTTGTTTGTCGAGGTTCCCAAGGAGAAGAAGGAGTTCGAGCCTCTTCTTGATGCTGTTCCTGAGACTTTTTTTCCTCCGTGCATTCAGAAGATTTCTCAGGGCATGCAGGACGGTAAGAAGCGGGCTTTGTTGGTGCTTGTTAACTTTTTGTCTTCTTGTGGTTGGAGTTTTGAACGGATTGAGAGTTATATCCAGGAGTGGAACAAGCGTAATCTGGATCCTCTCAGGGAAGTTTACATTCAGGGCCAATTGAGGTATGCTAAAGCTAGGAAAAAGGCTGTTTTGCCTCCGAGCTGTATCAATAAGGCATACATGGCTGACATGGGTGTTTGCTTGCCTGATGGTTTTTGTCAGAAGATTAAGAATCCTGCTCATTACGCTGTTGCCAAGCAGAGGATGGTTGCCAGGATGGCTGAGCAGGAAAAGCCGAAGCGCGCGAGTAAGGAAGAGCGCGAGAGGGATGCTCCGATTGCTAATAGTGTGGAAGTCATAGTCGAGAAGAATGACAAAAATGCAGGGCAACGTTCAAAGGAGATTAAACATGCAATGCCTAACTCTAAGGACGTGCCTGTGGAACAAGCAACCGATCGCGTTTGACTGAGTCTGCCAGTAGCTCTATTTGTCTGTAGACGTTGTATAGTGGCTTTATGTCTGCTCCTGTGGCAGCGATGTACTCTATTGCCGTGCGGAGTTTGTCAGCGGCCTCGCGCGGAGCAAGTATTGTTCGTTCTTTTCCATAAAGTAGTCTTTTGCCTGGATGAACGAGCGCGAGTTTTTTTTCTAGTGCTACTCCCGAAGAGTTTTCTCAGAAGTTTGTGTCAGGAACCACATACTAAAAAGGTGGCGTGAATAATAGGTTAAGTGGTTATTTCACTTTTATCAGTTATTTCCCGCGCCCAATGTATTCGCCCTTCACCCCTCGTCCTAATACCTACGCCCTACGTCCTTCATCCTTCCACCTTCGTCCTACCGCCTAATCCCCCCCAAACCCAAACCTTTATAAATAACCTCTCGTGACGCTGGTTTGCTGACGAGCCTGAGAAGGTGTCCCAGTACAGTCAGTGCATGTGCACTACTTCTTCCTGGGAACATCGTAATAGGCTTTGTCGGTTTGATGCGGTACAAAGTATCGTGTTTTTGGCAAGGTGTTAGTGGCTACAGACTACTAACAACAAACTACAAACGAGACATATGCCACGCATAAGAACTCCACGTCAGGGTAGTATGCAGTTTTGGCCGCGCAGTAGGGCGGCTGATGTAGTTGCACGAGTGCGTTCTTGGCCGTCGATGAAGGATCAGAAGCTGGCTGGTTTTGCTGGCTACAAGGTTGGCATGACTCATGTTTTGGTTAAGGATAATATTGCTACCAGCATTAGTAAGGGTGACGAGATTCAGGTTCCTGTTACAGTCATTGAATGTCCTCCTGTGAAGGTTGCTTCTGTTTTGTTGTTTTCCAAGGATGCTTATGGTGAGCGTTGTGTTTCCCAGCTTAATGCTGAGAAGTTGGACAAACAACTTTCTAGGAAGATGATCTTGCAGAAAAAGCCTGTTAAGCATTCTGATGTGAAGAATGTTACTGATGTTCGCGTTCTCGTTCATACTCAACCTTGGCTTTCCGGTCTTGGTAAGAAGACTCCTGAGGTTTTCGAGCTTGGTGTCGGTGGTCAAAAGCTCGACGATAGGATAACTTTTGCGAAGTCTTTGTTGGGCAAGGATGTGAAGGTTTCTGATGTTTTTGGCGAGGGTCAATTGGTTGATAGCGTTTCTATTACTAAGGGCAAGGGTTTGCAGGGTCCTGTTAAGCGTTTCCATATTGCGTTGCGTTCTCATAAGAGTGAGAAGACAAAGCGTGGCCCTGGTTCGCTTGGTCCTTGGCACGGTTTCCGTGGTTTCCGTACTCCGCATGCTGGTCAGACTGGCTTTCAGCAGAGGATGGAACATAATAAGTATATTTTGCGCGTGAGTGATGATGTGAAGAAGGTTAATGTTAAGGGTGGCTTTGTTCGTTATGGTTTGGTTAAGGCTCAATATTTGTTGATCAGGGGCAGCGTTGGTGGCGCGTCTAAACGTTTGGTTACGCTGACTGCCGCTCGCCGTGGTCACTTGGTTAAATTACCTAAGGAGGCGCCAGAGATTACTTACACAAGTCTGGCTTCAAAGCAGTAATATGGAATTGAAGATTTTTGACAAACAAAACAAGGAAGTGGGCAAGCAGAAGTTGCCTCGACAGTTTGATGAAGTTGTCAGGCCTGATTTGATAAAGCGTGCTGTTGAGGCCGTGCAGGCTAATAAGCGTCAGGTTTATGGTTCTGATCCTCGTGCTGGTAAGAAGCAGGCTGCTCGTTTGAGTAGGCGTCGTCGTGATTATAAGGGTGCTTATGGTAAGGGTTTGAGTCGTGTTCCGAGGAAGACTATGACTCGTCGTGGTATGCAGATGATTTTTGTTGGCGCGTTTGCTCCCGGTACTGTTGGCGGCAGGCGTGCTTGGCCTCCGACGAGTGCGAGGATTTTCGCTCAGGATTTGAATGATAAGGAGCGTCGTAAGGCTATTCGTTCTGCTCTTGCTGCTGTTGTTGACAAGCAGATTGTTTCTCATCGCGGTCATAAGGTTCCTGCGTCTTATCCTTTTGCGCTTTCTTCTGATGTTGAGTCGTTGGCTAAGACTGCGGAGTTGGAGAAGGTTTTGATTTCTGTTGGTCTTGCTGATGATTTGTCTCGTGGTTCTAAGACTAATGTTCGTGCTGGTGTTGGCAAGTTGCGTGGTCGTCGTTTGAAGAAGTCTACTGGTCCTTTGCTCGTCGTGAGTGGTGAGTGTCAGGCTTTGCGTGCTGCGCGTAACCTGCCTGGTGTTGACATTGTTGTGGTTAATAATGTTAATGCAGAGTTGCTTGCTCCTGGTGCTCATCCTGGCAGGTTGACTGTTTTTACTCTTGCTGCTTTGCAGCGTTTGGACAAGGAGGGCTTGTTCTTATGAACGCTAACGAAGTTGTTAAGTATCCTTTGGCGACTGAAAAGGCAATGCGTTTGATGGAAGCTGAGAATAAGTTGGTGTTTGTTGTTGCTTCTGATGCTGCAAAGCCGGATATTAAAAAGGCTGTTGAGGAGTTGTTTAAGGCAAAGGTTGTTTCTGTTAATACTTTGCATAGTGTTGCGGGTCATAAGCGTGCTATTGTTAAATTTGCGAAGGAGTCTCCCGCTATTGATATCGCGACTACCTTGGGGTTGATGTAAATGGGTAAGTCCTTGATCCAGCAGGCAAGAGGAAAGGGTGGCCCTGTTTATCGTGCCCGTAGTTTTGCTTATGCTGGCGAGGCGAAGATGCGTTCCGAGCCTGGTGTTTTGGTTTCTGGTGTTGTTACTGAGTTAATCAAGTGTCCTGGTCATTCTGCTCCTTTGATGGAAGTGCAGTATGATGATAAGGTTGTTTCCTTGGTTCAAGCTCCTGAGTTTGTGAAAATTGGCGACAAGTTGCAGTGTGGTTCTGGCAGCGAGCCTTCTCCTGGTAATATTTTGTCTTTGAAAAACATTCCTGAGGGGACTCCTGTTTACAATATTGAGGCTCAGCCTGGTGATGGCGGCAAATTCTGCCGTACGTCTGGTGTGACTGCGCGTGTGTTGGCTAAGACTGATACTCATGCTACTATTTTGTTGCCCAGTAAGAAGGAGAAGTTGTTCAACTTGGATTGCCGTGCTTGCATTGGTGTTATTGCTGGTGGCGGTCGTGTTGAGAAGCCGTTCTTGAAGGCTGGTAAGAAGCATTTTTGGAAGCGTGCGCGAAACAAGCGCTGGCCGAATCCTACTGGTGCTGCGCAGAACGCGGTCGATCATCCGTTTGGAAACAAGCGTACGAGCAGGAAGGCAAAGCAGAAGGCTGTTTCGCATTTTGCTCCTCCTGGAAGAAAGGTTGGAAAGTTGTGGCCACGCAGGACTGGCAGGAAGAAGTGATAAGCTATGGCAAAAGAATTCCTTTATCGGGGCAAGTCATTGGTTGATTTGAAGAAGATGAGTGTTGAGGACTTTGCAAAGCTTGTTCCGTCTCGTGAGCGTCGGAAGATCAAGCGCGGCTTTAGTGATATGGAGAAGAAGTTGCTTGAGCGTGTTCGCGCGAATAAGAAGGATATCAAAACTCATTGTCGTGATATGATTATACTGCCTGAGATGGTTGGTAGGACGTTTAAGGTTCACTCTGGTAAGGAGTGGTTGTTGCTTATGATTGAGCCGGAGATGCTTGGTCACCGTTTTGGCGAGTTTTCTTTGACTCGCAAACAGGTGCGCCATAGTGCTCCAGGTATTGGTGCGACGAGAAGTAGTGCGTCGTTGTCGGTGAGATAATGGCTTACAAGTACTCTATGCAGTCTGAGAATTCCGCACGGGCGGTTGGCTTGGCTTTGCCTATTTCTCGCAAGGAGAGTATTATGATTTGCCAGAGCATTCGTGGCCTCGCTGTTTCAAAGGCAAAGAAGTTTTTGGAGGAAGTGATCGCCTTGAAAAAGCCGGTCAAGTTTACTCGTTACAACATGGATATGGGTCATAAGGCTGGTACTGCTGCTGGTCGTTTCCCTGTTGGTGCTTGTCGTCATATTTTGTTGTTGGTTAAGAGCGCGGAGGCGAATGCTCAGTTTAAGGGTTTGAGTACTGGTAATTTGTTGATCCGTCATGCGATGGCGAATAAGGGTCCTACTGCGTACCATTTTGGCAGGCAGCGTACTAAGGCAAAGCGAACTCACGTGGAACTGGTGTTGGAAGAGGGGAAGAAATGATTGAGCGTAAGTTTGTTGCGGAAAAGTTGAAGGAGTACCAGATTCAGGAGTTTATTTCTAACTCGTTGAAGAATGTTGGTCATAGTCATACGCGTTTGCAGCGCACTCCTGTTGGCGATAAGGTTGTTATTTTTGCTTCTCGTCCTGGTTTGGTTGTTGGCAGGAAGGGAGAGAACATTAAAAAGTTGACTGCTACTTTGAAGAAGCGGTTTAATTTGGAGAATCCTCAGATTGAGATTTCTGAGGTCGAAAACCCTAATCTTGATGCGCAGATTGTTGCTGAGAGGATTGCTAGTACTATTGAGCGTTTTGGCATTCAGAAGTTCAAGGCGATAGGTCATAAGACTATGACTGATGTTATGGCTGCTGGTGCTATGGGTATTGAGATTTTGATTTCCGGCAAGGTTCCTAGCCAGCGCGCGAAGACTTGGCGGTTTTATCAGGGTTATTTGAAGAAATGCGGCAACATCGCGAATGAGGCTGTTTTGCGCGCGCGTGCTGTTGCTATTCTGAAGACTGGGGAGATCGGAATTCAGGTTGCTATCATGGGTCCGAATGTTAGCTTGCCTGACGATATTGAGGTTGGCAAGGTTAAGGAGGAGCCTGTTAAGGCTGAGCAGAAATGAAGATCAAGGAGCTTCGCGGCTTGTCTTCACAGGAGTTGAACAGCAAGTTGGGTGAGCTGTACAAGGAGCTGATGAAGGATAACGCGCAGGTTGCTACTGGTACTATTCCAAAGAATCCTGGCAAGATTGGCCGGGCTAAGAAGACGATTGCGCAAATCAAGACGGTTTTGGCACAACAGGAGGTGCGGAAAAACGCATGACGGTTTGTGTGACATGTGGCTTGCCGAAGGAGCTGTGCGTGTGCGAGAGCATCGCGAAGGAGAGCCAGAAGATCATTGTTCGGGTTGAAGAGAAAAAGTTCAACCGGAAATATACCGTGGTCGAGGGCATCGACCAGAAGGAGATTGATCTTGATGGGCTCGCTAAGAAGCTGAAGGCTAAGCTTGCTTGTGGTGGTACGATCAAGGAGGGTCGTATTGAACTGCAGGGTGATCATCGGGCCAAGGTCAAGCAGGCGCTTATTGAAGCCGGATTTGCGCCGGAGACGATTATTGTCAAATGAGCATCATACACGAGGAATGGATGGGGAAGCAGGTTAAGGTTGTCAAGGCAGCGAACGCTTCGTTGGTTGGTATTAACGGTGTTGTTGTTGACGAGTCTGCGGGCTTTATTACTGTTCAAACTACGCAAGGCATAAAAAGGGTGCCGAAGCGTGGTTCTGTACTGGAGCTCAATGGAGAGGAAGTTGCGGGTGATAGTGTGTTGGCTTCTCCTGTTGAGCGTATGAAGTTGAAGGTGGACTGATATGGAAGAGCAAGGTCACAGGGATGAGCAAAGTTTGAGGACGCGGGGACGTGCTTTTACGGGTGTTGTTGTAGATACCAAGATGCAATTGACAGCTACTGTTGAATGGCCTCGTCGTCGTTACGTTGCGAAGTATGAGCGTTATGAAACTTCTAGAACTCGTGTCAAGGCGCACAATCCTCCTAATATTGATGCTAAGCCTGGTGATGTTGTGCGCATCATTGAGTGTCGTCCGTTGAGTAAGACTAAGCATTTTACAATTGTTGAGAAGGTTGGTCGTGAACGCTTGTTTGCTGCCAAGCAGGAGCTTATGGAAGAGTCAAAGAAGAAGCAGGAGAAGGAAGATGAAAGCAGTTAAGGCTCGTGTTACAAGGGGATTGCCGCACACGGCTAATGTTGTGGCTTGTGATAATAGTGGCGCTCGTATTTTGAGAATTATTAGCGTTAGAAACGCCAAGACCGTTAAGGGCAGGAAGCCTTCTGCAGGTATTGGTGATTATGTGATGTGCAGCGTTGTTGAGGGCAAGCCTGACATGCGTAAGCAGGTGGTTGCTGCTGTTATTGTTCGTCAGCGTATGCCGTATCGTCGTCGTGATGGTATGCGTGTTCGTTTTGAGGATAATGCTGCTGTTGTTTTGAAGGATGAGATGGGTAACCCTAAGGGCACCATGATAAAAGGACCAATTGCGAAGGAGGCGAGCGAGCGTTGGCCTATGGTTAGCAAGATCGCGAGTATTGTTGTATGAGCTGGAGCATTTCGTGGTTGGGCAGTAAGAAGCCGGGTAAGCAGCGTGCGTTTGTTCGTAACGCGCCTGCGCATGTTCGAAGTAGTTTGCTTTGCAGCAGGGTTTCTGATGATGTTCGTCAGAAGGTTAAGCGTCGTTCGTTGCGTGTTCGTAAGGGCGATAAGGTGAAGGTTATGCGTGGCCAGTTTGTTGGCAAGACTGGTGTTGTTGATCGTGTTGATACTGAGCGTTCGCGTGTGTTCATTCAGGGTGTTGAGCAGTTGAAGCGTGATGGTGGTAAGTCGCTTTATCCTTTGCATCCGTCAAAATTGTTGATTGTTGAATTGGAAGGTAAGGATAAGAGAAGGTTGGTTGAGGCTAAGCCGGTTGGTGGTTCAAAATGAGTAGGCATTTGAAGGCGTATGCTGCGCCGAAGAGTTGGACTATTTTGAGGAAGGTTAACAAATGGATTGTTAAGCCGTCTCCTGGTGCTCATCCTTTGAAGAGTTCTTTGCCTGTTGGCTTGTTGTTGAAGCAGCTTGGTCATGCTCATACTTCTCGTGAGGCTAAGAAGATTTTGAATCAGGGTGTTGTTTTGGTTGATGGTAAGAAGGTGTTTGATGTTCATCGCAGTGTTGGGTTTATGGATGTTGTGCAAGTTGGTGATTCTGCTTTGCGTTGTGGTTTGGATAAGAAGGGTCGTTTGACTTTTACTGATGCGAAGGCAGATCTTGGCATGAAGGTTTGTCGTGTTGTCGGCAAGCAGTCTGTTGTTGGTGGTAAGACTCAGATTACTTTGTCTGATGGTCGTAATTTGTTGTCTGGCGAGAAGGTTGCTGTGGGCGATAGTTTGGTTATCGAGCTTCCAGGCCAGAAGGTTTCGCAGCACCTGTCTTTGGATAAAGGTGTCTCTGTGTTTTTGATGGCTGGTCGTCACACTGGTGTTCTTAGTGTTGTGCAGAAGATTGATGGTGCTAAGATAACTTGTAAGAGTGGTGATGAGGTGTTTGAAACTCTCAGGGAGTTTGCTTTTGTTGTTGGTAAAGACAAGCCGGTGGTGAAACTGCAATGAATCGTATGCAGCTTCCTCGGATTGAGAAGGTTACTTTGAATGTTGGTGCTGGTAAGGATCAAGCTAGGTTGGAGAAGGGTGTTACTGTGTTGAAGATGATTACTGGTATTGATCCTGTTAAGACTGTTACCATGCAGCGTATTCCGACTTGGGGTTTGCGTCCTGGTTTGCCTATTGGTTGCAAGCTTACTTTGCGTAAGTCTAGGGCTGTTGAGGTTTTGCAGCGTTTGTTGGTTGCTAAGGAGAAGCGTTTGTTGCCTTCTCAGTTTGATGGTGCTGGCAACATTAGTTTTGGAATTCATGAATATATTGATGTTCCTGGTGTTACGTATGATCCTAAGATTGGCGTTCTTGGCTTGCAGGTTTGTGTTACTCTTGAAAAGCCGGGTTATCGTGTGAAGCGTCGTCGTTTGCACGCGAGGAGTATTCCAAAGAAGCACATGGTTTCGCGCGAGGAAGCGATGTCGTTTATGCAGAAGAATTTTGGTGTTGAGATAGGTGAAAAGGTATGACTACTAAGGATTGGAAAAAGGCGTTTAAGCAGCTTAAGGCTAAGCCTGTGAAGTTGAAGAAGTACATTAAGCACAATGCGCCTAAGGAGCGTACTACTGGCTTGGGTCTTGAGCGGTGTGTGCGTTGTGGTCGGTTTGGTGGTCACATTTCAAAGTATCACGTCGGATTGTGCCGGTGTTGTTTCCGGGAAGTTTCGACGAAGATTGGGTTTAAGAAGTATGGTTGAGGGGGAAAAAACATGTTGAATGATCCACTTGCGAACGTGATGAGCGCTGTCATGATGTATGAGAAGTCTGGAAAGCGTGAGCTTGTTGTTCATCCTGTTAGTAAGTTGATGCGTAAGGTTCTCGCTATTTTGCAGGATCACAAGTACCTCGGCTCTTTGGATGATGTTAGCGAGGGCAGGGGTGGCTTTGCTAAGCTTAACTTGTTGGGCAATATTAACAAGTGTGGTGTTATCAAGCCTCGTTTTGCTGTTGGCCATTTGGGTTTCCAGAAGTTTGAGAAGCGTTACTTGCCTGCTTCTGGTGTTGGTATTTTGATTTTGAGCACTCCTTTGGGTTTGATGACGCACGTGCAGGCTCGTGAGAAGGGTTTGGGGGGTAGGCTTCTGGCCTATTGTTACTGATGAAAGGAAAAGTTGATGTTGCGATTGAGTTGCCGAGTGGTGTTACGGCGTCGTATGCGTCTGGCGTTTTGACTGTTAAGGGTCCTAAGGGCGAGGTTTCGCGTAAATTGTTTGATCCGGTGTTAAAGGTTGATGCAAAGGATGGCAAGGTTTTGATTAAGTCTTCTGATGATTCTAGGAAGCAGAAGCGTGTTGCTCACTCGTTCCGTGCGCACGTTAAGAACATTGTTGCTGGTGTTCAGGTTCCGTATAGGTATGTGTTGAAGGTTTGCAGTGGTCATTTCCCGATTAACGTTTCCATTCAGGGAGAGCTCTTGTTGGTGAAGAACTTTTTGGGCGAGAAATTCCCGCGGGTTTTGAAGCTTAAGAAGGGCGCTTCTGTTAAGGTTGAGGGTGACAAGATCACTATCGAAACTTGTGATAAGGAGTTGGGTGGTAGGTTGGCGAGTGATATTGAGTTGTTGACTGCTAAGCGTAATCGTGATTTGCGTGTTTTCCAGGATGGTATTTACATGATTGAGAAGGCGAATAAGGTAGTGGGGACTGCATGATCATGTCAAAATCACAAATTATGGGAAGTGTAGAACAGGTTTGCGCGACATCTGCGAGCGGAGAGAAGAGTAGCAAACATATTTGCGAAGCAAATATTTGTGAAAATGCTTCTCGAGGCGAGCTGAGAAGCGCTTTGATCAAACTTTGTTTAAAGTTTGTTGGGAAGGCGAATAAGGTAGTGGGGACTGCATGATGGCTGATTTGCTTGAGTTGCGGAAGAAGATTAATGCGAAGCGTCCTAGGTTCAGGCATTATGATCATCAGAAGCGCAAGGAGGTTGGTACTCGCTGGCGTCGTCCTAAGGGCTTGCATAATAAGATGCGTAAGGGTGTTTGGGGCAAGCCTGCTACTGTTAATGTTGGCTATCGTGGTCCTGCTGCTGTGCGTGGTTTGAGTTCTGCTGGTTTGGTTCCTGTTTTGGTGTACGCTCCTGCTGGGTTGGCTAAGGTTGATGTGAAAACTCAGGGCGTTATTATTGGGAGTGTTGGTGATCGCAAGCGTGCTTTGTTGTTGAAGGAGTGTAAGAGTAAGGGTGTTCGCGTGTTGAATGTTAAGGATGTTGATTCTGCTGTTCAGATGATTGACAAAAGGTTTGCTGAGCGTAGGGCTGAGAAAAAGTCTCGTGTTGCTCGCAGGTCTGAGAAGAAGGCTCCGAAAAAAGAAGATAAGAAGGAGCAGAAGGAAGTTAAGACTGAGGAGGAGCAGCGTCGCGAGGCAGAGCGCGTGCTGACTAAGAGGGAGTAAACGATGTTGCAAAAACGTTTGGCTGCGGAAGTGTTGAATTGTGGTATTGGGCGTGTTCACTTAGATCCTGATAAGCTTGAGGATATTAAGAAGGCTATTACTCGGTTTGACGTTCGTCGCTTGATTGCTCAGGGCGTCATATCTAAGGTGCAGGAGCAGGGTGTTTCGCGTGCTCGTGCGAAGAAGTTTGACATTCAGCGTGGCAAGGGTCGTCATTCTGGTCATGGTTCTCGTAAGGGCAAGGTTTCCGCTCGTCAGAATCCTAAGGATAAGTGGGTTGCTGGAGTTCGCGCTCAGCGCTCGTTTTTGAAGGACTTGCGCGTGAAGGGGCTTGTCTCTCACGAGTCGTTTAAGGAGTTGTATAGAAAGGTTAAGGGTGGCTTTTTCAGAAGTACTAAGCACATTAAGATTTACATGAACGAGCAGGATATGTTTGTGAAGGAGAAACATGGCAACAAATAATACGTATTCGGTGCAGTATCGCAGGAAGCGTGAGGGTAAGACTGATTATCGTAAGCGTTTGAAGTTTTTGTCAGGTGGCTTGCCTCGTTTGGTTGTTCGGAAGAGTTTGCGTCACGTGCTTGTTCAGTTGATCGAGTTTTCTCCTAAAGGAGATAAGGTTATTGCGTCTGCTCAGTCTGGCGAGCTTTCCAAGTTTGGCTGGAAGGGTGATGCGTCAAATACTTCTGCTGCTTACTTGACTGGTTTGTTGCTCGCGCGTAAGGCAAAGAAGGGTCTTGCGTGTATTGTTGACCTTGGTCAGAATACTAGTGTTAAGGGTTCTGTTTTGTATGGTGCTGTTAAGGGTTGTATTGATGGTGGCTTGAAGGCTTCTTGTGCTGCTGAGGTTTTGCCGAGTGCTGATCGCGTGCGCGGCGAGCATGTTGCTAAGTATGCTAAGTCTTTGAAGTCGAATAAGGAGAAGTATCAATCTCAATTTGGTAAGTACCTTAAGGCTGGCGTTGATCCTGAGCACTTGCCTGTTTTGGTTGATCAGGTGAAGAGTAAGATAGGTGCATTATGAAGAATGAAACAAAAATTACTGATGAGAAGCTTCCTGTTGAAGAGGAAGTGAAGTTGGAAGTTGAAAAGGATACTATTAATCCTAAGGAGATTAAGGAAGTTGAGGTTGAGACTAAGCCTGAGATTAAGATTAATGTTGATGCTTGGACTCCTAAGACTTCTTTGGGTAAGAGGGTTAAGAGTGGCGAGGTTTCTGATGTTGACTGGGTGCTTAATGAGGGCATTCCTATTCTTGAGGAGCAGATTGTTGACATGCTTTTGCCGAATTTGGAGATGGAGTTGTTGATGATTGGTCAGAGCAAGGGTAAGTTTGGTGGTGGTGCTCGTCGTATTTTCAAGCAGACTCAGAAGAAGACTCCTGAGGGTAATAAGCCAAGTTTTGCTTGCATGGCTGTTGTTGGTAATAGTGATGGCTATGTTGGTGTTGGCTATGGTAAGAGCAAGGATACTGTTCCTGCTCGTGAGAAGGCTGCTAGAAATGCGAAGCTTGCTTTGTTTAAGATTCGTCGTGGTGCTGGTAGTTGGGAGGATGCAACTAGTGAGCCTCACAGCATTCCTTGGGAGGTTGAGGGCAAGTGTGGCTCTGTTAGGATTATTTTGAAGCCTGCTCCTAAGGGCAAGGGTTTGATTGTTGAGCAGGAGTGTGCTAAGTTGTTGCGTCTTGCTGGTGTTGAAAACGTTTACAGCAGGACTTTTGGTCAGACTCGTTCAAAGGTTAACTTGGTCATGGCTTGTGTTGACGCTTTGAGGAAGTTGAATGAGTTCAAGCCTCGTTCTGAGGATGTTAAGAACGTGTACATGGTTGAGGGGAAACGGAAATGAAGCTTGCTGTTGTGCGTGTTCGTGGCGATGTTCGGATCGATACTGAGATTCGTGATACTTTTGAGATGTTGAACTTGCGTCAGAAGAATCATTGTGTTGTTGTTGATGATTCTCCCATCATAGAGGGCATGTTGCATCGCGTGGCTTCTTTCGCTACTTGGGGTCCTGTTTCTGATGATCTTGTTGTTTTGTTGAAGAAGAAGGGCGAGCGTGTTGCTCGTTTGTGTCCTCCTCGTAAGGGTTATGGTCGTAAGGGTGTTAAGGTTGCTTTTGCGCGTGGTGGCGCGCTTGGCAATCGTGGTGAGAAGATGAATGATTTGGTCAAGAGGATGATGTAACATGGTGGTCAAAAAGCGTAGGAAGAGTGTGCGCATGCGTGGCTCTGCTACTCATGGTTGGGGTAAGAACAAGCATCGTAACAGTGGTTCTCGTGGTGGTTTTGGTAACGCGGGCACGGGAAAAAAGTCTCATAACAAGAAGCCTTCGATTTGGGCTGAGGATTATTTTGGCAAGCAGGGCTTTATCAGCAAGAGTCAGCGCAAAGCCGCTGTTGTCATTAATTTGCGTGATGTTCAGGATCGTTTGCCTAAATGGGTTGCAATGAAGAATGCTTCTGTTGTGCAGGGTGTTTTTGTTGTTGATCTTGGGAAGTTGGGCTTTACTAAGTTGTTGAGTGCTGGCAGGATGGCTATGAAGCTGAAGCTGATCGTTGACGAGGCTGCTGAGGGTGTTGTTGAGAAGGTGAAGGCGGCTGGCGGCGAGGTCGTGCTGAATGAATCTGTTTGATCGTATTCTGTTGAATCTTCCGGAAGTTTCTCATCCAACTCAGAAGAAGCTTTCTTTTAAGGAGAAGTTGAAGTGGACTTTGATTATTCTTGTGTTGTTTTTCGTTCTTGGCTTGGTTCCTTTGTTTGGTCTTGGCCAGAATGCTT
The DNA here is from genome assembly GCA_016203305.1 of Candidatus Woesearchaeota archaeon. GTDB lineage: Archaea > Nanobdellota > Nanobdellia > Woesearchaeales > ARS49 > SURF-65. Next base: position 4,759 of record JACQMY010000001.1, on the reverse strand, counting down.
TGCAGCGTTTCGAGCTTTTTAGCGTTATTTTGGGTGCGAGTTTCGGCAGTATTACTAGTTTGGGTATTGGTCCGATCGTCACTGCTTCTATTGTTTTGCAGTTGTTGAATGGTTCTGGTTTGATAAAGTTCGATCTTACTTCCAAGGAGGGTAAGCGTCGTTTTCAGGGTTTGCAGAAGTTGTTGACTTTGTTTTTCATCTTGTTTGAGGGTTGTATTTATGTTTTCATGGGTGGTCTTGCTCCTCCTGCCGAACTTGCCGGTACTGGTGCTTTCTTTCAGCTGGAGTTGTTGCTTGTTTTCCAGTTGTTTTTGGGTGGTATTTTGATTGTTTTGATGGATGATGTTGTTAGTAAGTGGGGTTTTGGTTCTGGTGTTAGCTTGTTTATTGCTGCTAATGTTTCTCAGTCTTTGTTTGTTCGTTTGTTGTCTCCGTTGCCTTCTCCTACTAATCCAGGTATTGCGACTGGTGCTCTTCCGGCTTTGTTCCAGAGTCTTGCTGCTGGCGACCCTCAGACTGCTGTTTTGATGTTGTCTCAAATTTTGGCTACTGCGTTTGTTTTCGCGATTGCAGTGTACGCACAAGGTATGAAGGTTGAAATTCCGCTTTCTTTTGGCAGGGTGCGTGGTCATGGTATTAGGTGGCCTTTGAGTTTTGTTTATACGTCTAATATGCCGGTCATTTTGATTAGTGCTTTGATTGCGAACGTGAATTTGTGGGCGCGTTTGTTGCAGAACTGGGGTTATCCTTTGCTTGGCTCTTTTGCAGGCAATAGTCCTGCTTCTGGTTTGGTTTGGTGGTTGACTCCTCCTGATGTTGTTGGTTCTGCTATTCGTGGTGGTTTGACTTTGGTGACTTTGTTGCAGGGTTTTGTGTACATTTTGTTTTTGGTGGTTGGTGCTGTTGTGTTTTCTTGGTTTTGGGTTCAAACGTCTGGTATGGATGCTCAGTCTCAGGCTAAGCAGATGATGGCGTCTGGCTTGCAAATTCCTGGTTTTAGGCGTGACGAGCGTGTTTTGGAGCGTTTGTTGGAGCGGTATATTGGTCCTTTGACTATTATGGGCGCGATTGTTGTTGGTGTTTTGTCTGGCATTGCTGATGTGAGTGGTACGTTGACTAATGGCACTAGCTTGTTGCTTAGTGTTATGATTATTTACAGGTTGTATGAGGATATTACTCGTCAGCACTTGATGGATATGAATCCTATGCTGCGGCAATTTATGGGTGGTTAGATGCTTATCCAGTTTTTTGATGTTATTTTTGGCTTTTTGTTAGACTGGCATCCTCTTGCTGCTATTTTGTTGGTTTCTGCTGTTGTTTCGATCGTTATTGTTTTGTCTTACAAGTTTTTTACTGATCAGGGTGAGATGAAGCGCTTGAAGGATGAGCTTGCGAGATTTCAGAAGAGGATGAAGGAGTTGCGTGAACATCCTGAGAAGATGATGGAACTGCAGAAGAAGGCGATGGCTGTTAACATGCAGTACATGGCTAAGAGTATGAAGCCTACTTTGGTTACTTTTATTCCGATTTTGCTTGTTTTTGGCTGGATGAATGCTCATTTCGCGTTTGAGCCTTTGTCTCCTGGTGAGCGTTTTGCATTGTCTGCTGTTGTTCAGAAGGGTGTTTCTGGTAATGTGAGCATTGTTGTTCCTGATGGCTTGCGTGCTTCTCCGTCTTCCGCTGCTATTGTTGACAGTAAGGCAGTTTTTGAATTGTCAGGCGAGGGGGGCAAGTACCTAGTGACGCTTGCTAGTAATGGCGAGGAGGTTGATAAAGAGGTTATTATTACGACTGAGCGTAAGTATTCTGACGTGGTGCAACAGTATAAGGGTAAGGTGTTTTCTCGTGTTGAACTCGGCAACCAGAAGTTGTTGGTGTTGTGGAAGATTGGTTGGCTTGGCACGTACATTATTGCTGCTATTGTGTTGAGTTCTGGTCTTCGGAAGGTTTTGAAGGTGTATTAATTTTTTGTTCCACATTATTTCTATATGGAAACAAATTACTCCTCATCTACGTCCTTCGTCCTAATACCCGCAACCTAATACCCACCGCCTAATACCTTCCGCCTTCATGCTCGTCAATACATCTTATAAAGCATAAAGCTTTTAAACCCTGGTTCATTTATAAGCCATAATTGGGGGATTTTATGCCGAAGGGGAAAGAAAAAGTTACACCCAGAGAAATTAAGGTAGTGAACATAGTTGTCAGTGCGTCTCTTGGCCACGATATTCCTTTGGAAAAGATGGCTGCTACTTTGCCGAATACAGAATATAATCCTGAGCAGTTTCCTGGCCTTGTTATTCGCATTAAGGAGCCTAAGACTTCTGCTTTGATTTTCTCGTCTGGTAAGATTGTTTGCACTGGTGCTCGGACTATGGCTAACGTGCATGAGAGCATTCGCAAAATTATCAAATCATTGGAGAAGATTAACGTGAAGATCAAGGCCTTTCCTGAGGTTAACATCCAAAACATCGTTGCTGCTGGCTCTGTTGGCATGGCTTTGAACTTGAACGTTCTTGCTATGAAGTTGGAAAATACTGAGTACGAGCCCGAGCAATTCCCAGGTCTTGTTTACAAGCTTCCTGAGCAGAAAGCAACTTTCTTGTTGTTCAGCAACGGCAAGATCGTTTGCACTGGTACAAAGTCTGAAGAGGAAGTTGAGCGTGCTTTGGACAAGTTAATTGAGAATCTAAAGAAAGCTAAGGCTGAGAAATAGTTTTCTAGCTATTCTAACTCCTTCACCACAAACCTTATATTAATCGTTCTTTTGTTTTTTCTTGGGGGCTATGGACGAAGAACCAGTTGTTGCAAAAGAAGGAGTGATTGATCAGCGTATGGACGCTGCTACTTTGATCACCAAGCTTCAGGAGTTTTTGGAGAAGAATTATTTTGACCAGTTGTTGGAGCGCGTGCGTAAGGGTGAGAAGAGCATGCCTGTTGATTTTGCTCACGTTGCTGCTTTTGATCCTGAGCTTGCTGATTATGCTCTTGACTTCCCTGATGACTTTCTAAAAGGTGGCGAGCATGCTGTTGAACAGCTTAATCTTGGTTCCAAGGTCAAGGGCTTTGTTCTAAGGTTGAGGAACTTGCCTCCTAGTGGCACGTTGATGGTTCGTAATATTCGTTCTGCGCACATTAACAAGTTGTTGTGTTTTGATGGTGTTGTGCGTAACAAGTCTGAGGTTCGTCCTCAGATGACTGCTGCGAAGTTTGAATGTCCTTCTTGTGGTAATAACCATATTATTTTGCAGGTTGATAACAAGTTTCAGGAGCCTACCCGTTGTAGTTGTGGGAGGAAAGGTAAGTTTCGTTTGGTTAGTAAGGAGCTTGTTGATGCCCAGATGATGGTTCTGGAGGAAGTGCCTGAGCAGTTGGAGGGTGGCGAACAACCTAAGCGTATGAATGTTTTGTTGCGTAATGATCTTGTTTCTCCTTTGACTGAGAAACGCACAAATCCTGGCTCTCGTGTTCGTGTTGTTGGCATGGTTAAGGAGGTGCCGATATTTTTGCGTACTGGTGGCCAGAGTACTAAGTTTGACTTGTTTATTGATGGGAATAATTTGGAGCCTATTGAGGAGAATTTTGACGAGATTAATATTGATCCTGAGGAGCTTAAGCAGATTAAGGATTTGGCTAAGGATCCTTTGTTGTTGAAGAAGATTGTGAACAGCATGGCTCCGAGCATTTATGGTCATGAGAAGACTAAGGAGGCTCTTGCTTTGCAGCTTGCTGGTGGCGTTAGGAAGAAGCGTGATGACGGCATTATTACTAGGGGCGACATGCATATTTTGCTGGTTGGTGACCCGGGCGCTGCCAAGTGCATCACTGGTGAGAGTATTGTTGTTTTGGGTGATGGCTATCAAAAGCCTATTCGTGATATTGTTGAGCCTCTTCTTGGGAGTGTAAGAAAGCGTGATGTATCAAATCTTGGTCTTTCTGTTGCAACATTCGATGTGGATGGTAAAGCTGCGCGTCGCAGGATTCTTGCTGTGTCTAAGCGGAAGGCTCGCTCTATTGTTACTGTTCTGACTGAGCAAGGAACAAAAATACGAACAACTACGAACCATCCGTTCTTCGTTCTGGAGGATGGATTGATTGTTCCTAAGGCTGCTGAGGATCTTACTGCTGATGATTTTGTTGCCTCCCCTCGTTTTGTTGACTGTTCTACTTGCCTTCAACCGCTTCCGCAATCTGTCGCGCGTAGTCCTGCTCGTAATGCCGTGCACATTACTTTGCCGCCTTACTGCACTGAGGATGTTGCTCGCTTTTTAGGATATCTTGTCGGGGATGGTTATTGTGCGTATTCTCCTACAAGTGGTTGGGTTACTCTGACCGGCAATGATGTGGAACTTCTTGATGATTTTACGCGCATAGCTACAACTTTTGGTGTTAGGGTAACTAGAAGGAGTTCTCACAAGGGTAAGTCTGCTCAGGAGGCATATGTTACTTCACGAGAGCTTGTTTCCTACCTTGAGTCCTTGTCGCCTCATTTGCTTTTGGGTGCGAGGAGAAAGACAGTGCCTGACTGTGTTCTCCGCTCACCTAATAATGTTGTTGTTGCTTTTTTGCAGGCGCTTTTTGATTGTGATGGTACTGTTAGAAGGAATCGAAGGGAGGTTTCGTTTACATCTGCCAGCCGTGATCTTGTAGAGAATGTTCGATTGCTCCTGAGGCGTTTTGGGATATCTTCGCAAATAATTGTCAAGTATCAGTGTGCAACGAATTCAAAGATGAAATTTAAAGAGTATTACTATTATCT
>JACQMY010000006.1 GCA_016203305.1 Candidatus Woesearchaeota archaeon | reverse complement strand
TGATTTTATAGCTTATGAGTCCTTTTTCCAAAAGTTTATCGAGAATTTTATAGATATTTGATGAGGCTATTTTTGTTTCTTTGCACAAAACGCCTGTTTTTGCTTCTTGAAGCGTAAGCAGCGCTAAATAAACTCTTGATTCCTGTACTGTTAGCCCTATTTTTGCCAGAATTTCCTGAGCTTCCTTATTCATACTACTATATTGATATAGTAGCTAACATATAAATATGCCTTGTGATTTATTGTTACCAATAAGTAATTACAAGACAACTATGGGGGTGACAATGAAAAACAAACTATGGCTTTTAATCAGCGCAGCAGTTTTGGTTATTATCACACTCGCCGCTCTCAATTTTAATAGAACTGCTAATACCCTCAATATTGGAGTAATAACAGATTTGACTGGTCCGGCAGCGTATTGGGGTGAATCTTCTCGCGTTGGAGCGAATTTGGCAGTGGCAGACTTGAAGAAAGAGGGGCATGAGGTTAACTTGTTGTTTGAAGACCATCAGCTTGATGCTACTAAAGCATTAACGTCAGCACAGAAACTGGTTAATATTGACAACGTGGATGCAATATATGCAGAATTTAATCCAGCTGCAATATCAGTCGGTTCTTTTGTTAAAGATAAGGATTTGCTTTATGTTTACGATGCCGCTGTAACTTCTCCTTTAACAGGAAACAGTCTGGCTTTCAAGACCTACTTGGATTATCAAGAGGGATGTAAACAAGTTGCCAATAGGTTCAAAAGTGAAGGGTTTGAAAGAATTGGGGTCTTAAAAGTAAATCTCGAAGCTGGTGAATTATGCTTGTCTGGAGTAAAAGAGGTTTATGGAGATGCTGCTTTTGTTGAATCTTTTAACCTGGGAGATCAGGATTTTAGAACTCAATTGCTTAAATTAAAAGAAAGGAATGTTCGCGCAGTTATTGCCGCTATGTTTGAGGGAGATACGCTAAATACATTAAAAGTCATCAAGGAACAAAAATTAGATATGAAATATGGGACCGTGGAGGATAGCATTACAAGGCAAGTAACAAGTCTATATGCTAAGGAATTGGAAGGTTCCTGGAGTTTTGGTTTTGGACAAGTGTCTCCTGAGTTTTCAAACAGAATATCTGGAGAAAAACTATCCACTGAGTATGGTGCGGCAGTAACCTATACGCATATAATGCAAATGGGCAGGGCGCTTGGAAGCTGCAATGGAGATTTGGCGTGTGTTAGGCAGAAAATAGAGGCTTCAAAGCCAGATGCAACAATAGAATTTGAAGGCTTTAATCAACATATGGCGATTTTCAATATGACAATCAAAGGAAGATAGTTTTATGATTATCTTTCGCCTACAACCTACGTCCTAATATCTTCACCCTTTTCTATATATCCAGTACTATGCGTGCTTTCCATTCTTCTTTTTTTTCGACTGTGTAATAGTGCATTGTGACTGCTTTGACGTCTTGTCTGAGTTCTTGTTTTGGGTTTATGCTGTCTCCTCTTGCTGTTGCGTTGACTTCTAGTTTTTTTTCATCAACTTTTACTTTGACGTCATGGTACACCATTCCGTCTTTGTCTTTTAGGTAGATGAGTTCTTCGAGGAATTCAAACAGTAGTTTTTCCACGCTTGTTTCTTTTTTGTGTATTTCGCGTGTGATGTTTGGCTTTATTGTTAGCGGGTTTGCCATGCTGTCTATGACTGCTTGTGCTGCTGCAGAAAATAGTTCTGTTAGTGTTTTGCCTGTTGCTTCGAATGCTATGTCTGCTGTCGTGACGTCTTCTAAAAACTTGTATGGCATGTTATTTTCTTCTAATGTGGCTTTATAATTCTTACGACGAACTACACACCACAAACTACTGACTACAAACTAGCTTCGTCCTTCCGCTTCATCCTACATCCGGATACCCAACGCCTAATACCCACAACCTAATACCTGCATCCTCGTTAATATTTTCCAAGCAGGTCTGCCATTGCTGCTCCGACTGCTGCCGGTAGGCTTATTGCGATGACTAGCTTGAACGTGAGCCATGATGATCCTACTATTTCTGGGATTCCGTAGACGGAAAGCAGAAGAAAGCTGACAAATAGCGCGATGCCATAGTATGCGATGATTCGTTTTCTCCAGAATTGTCCGAATGGGCGTTTGTGCTTGTCTGGAACTCTGGAATAGCCTACGAAGAAGATTTCAGCTGAGAGTATTGCAAAGGTGGCGAATGTGATGAGTAGCAGGTTTGCGCCGCTTAGGTTGATGCCAACTTCGATAAGGAGTCCTTTGAGTACGAACGTAAATCCAAAGAAGAGTGCTCCGAAGAATGCTGAGACTAGGTGTCTCATCCCAAAGCGTGCCGGGACTTTTTCAACTAGTCTTTCGCGGAGGACGCGTGTGTCGTCCGCTATTTGGTTGATTTTTTTCATGTGTCAGAAACTCCTTCCTGAAATAGGAACTCTGCAAACGCGCGCTGAGTTTCTGATCACGCTCGACAACCATGAGCCAGGTTTAAGGGTTAGGAGTATCATTTGCGAGTGGTTGTTGACGTTAGTAGAATTCTATTTTTGGGATGGCTGAGAGGTCTGTTTGGTCTGGTTGTTCAACTGGTTGTGCTGGCGGGTTGTCGAATAGGCTCATCAGTCCAGCTACATCCGTGCTTGGCAGTGGGCTTTGTTCGAGGTTGGTTGTTTTGATGTCTTCTCCTACTATGCTTCTGAGGAGGTCGATTGCTTTTCTCAGATCATCCTTGCTGTCTGCTTGTGTGTCAATGCTGAGTTTCATGTTTATTTTGCTGGTAAATGTGCTTAAATAACCTGTGTATGTACTGTCGTGCAGGGGTTTGTCAATATGCTTAAATAGTGGTGGACGGGCGGTGGCGTTATGTCTGATGATATAGGTGAAGTTGTGAGTGAGGAAGAGAAAAAGTTACTGGAAGTGGAAGTAGAGCTGAACAGCCGTGCACAGTCGTTGGGTGTGACTTATCTGCGCGCAATGGCCGTCGGGTATTCAGACGCAGGCAGTGGTCGGTTTGCTCCTTCTGGTGATGAGTCGTTGTTGCGGTTTTTTGATTATTGTACTGGTTGGGCGTATCGAAATCGCGAGACTGTTATGGGTGAGTTTGCTGATAGCAATAATTCAGTTTGCTACGATGATTTTGGCCGTGGTGTTTATGATGCTTTTCGCGGCGAGCGACCTGATGCAGTATCTACAAGTTATACTGCAGGGTATGCGGTTGTCAAACGGTTTGGGTTGCATGGCGCAGGCGAGACTGCTCTTTTTGGTATTGGTCGTACTGTGAAGAAAAAGAAGCGCAGGCATGGTTCGCAGAAGAAAAAAGGGTTTCTCTGAACGCGTCGCAGCAGTAAAAGTTTATAAACGATTGTCTGGTTTCTCGTCTTGTCGGGGCTATAGTCTAGTGGTAGGATGCAAGTCGCGAAGTCCGCCTCTTGACGAAGGGGCTATAGTCTAGTGGTAGGATGCAAGGTTCGGGACCTTGTGGCCCGTGTTCGAATCACGGTAGCCCCATTGAAGCGGAGGCGGACTTCGGGAACCCGCAAACGGTGACTATTGATTATGTGATTCGCCGTTTGCGGGTGTTCGGGACCTTGTGGCCCGTGTTCGAATCACGGTGGCCCCATTTCATAACGTTTTTATACACTTGCTACATTGGCGGGGTTATGGGGAGTTGGCGTACGTATTTGGTCATGTATTTTGGCACTAAGGGTTTGCCTGCTTCTGTTATCGCGCAGAGGTTGGAGGGTCTTGGTTTTGAAACTCAATTTGGCCCGTATGATTTTGTGTTCGATTGGAAGAAAGAGCCTTCTAAGCAGGAGATTTTGAAGCTTGGTGATCAGGTTGTTGATGCTTTGAAGGAATCAGGTGCTGTGTTTAATTTGGATACTCATGATTAGTGCTGCGCCTGGTTTGCGCGACATCTGCGAGACGAGAGAAGAGTAGCAAACATACTTCCGAAGGAAGTATTTATGAAACTGCTTCTCGAGGCGAGCTGAAGAGCGCTTTGATCAAACTTTCTTAAAGTTTGCGCTGAAGGAATCAGGTGCTGTTTTTAATTTGGATATTCACGATTGATTATCTTGGAATTATTGTTGCTCCGTATTTTGTTTTTCCGATTGTTCTATAGTCGTGTGATATTGCGTGTTTTGTTTTTTTGAGTTGCCATGTTGTTGGTTGTGTGCTGCTGCTTTGGTCGAGATAGGTGTAGCGGGTATGTTTTATTCTTAGCTCGTCCGCTAGCCATTGTCCTTGTTCGTGGAAGTATTTTGTTGCTTCTAGTGTCATTTTGCCGTTGCTGCCCGCGATTACTAGCACGTTGTTGTTGTCTACTTTTGTTAATTTTACAAGGGCTTCGTTTTGCGCAAGGGTTGAATTGCATGGCACTGTGTGCAGAAGTCTTTGTATCCAGTTGTTTGTGCATGGCGTGCCTATTATGATCGCGTGTCCTGCCAGTGTTTCAACTTCTGATGCTTTTTGCACGGGTATGTTGGCGATGTCTATTTGTTGGTCGTAGGGGTCTAGTGGTAGTTCGAAGTGGTGTTTCGGCAGGACTGTTAGAAAGTAGTTTGCTGCGGCTAGCTCTTCTGGGTCGCGCATGTCTCCGATTATTATGGTTGCGTTGAAGGTTTCGCGGAAGAACATTCCAGGGTAGTCTGATAGTAGTGGTGCGGATATCAGGAGTAACAGTAACATGTACTTCTGCGCTTGCTGGCTGTTTTAAGGTTTGCCCGTCAGTAGTTAGTAGTGACGCAGCATAATGTTTATAAACCTGCCACAGGAGGGTTTGTCTGCGAGCCCGTGGTCTAGCGGTATGACACTTCATTCACACTGAAGAGGTCGCCAGTTCGAACCTGGCCGGGCTCATGAGGCATTAAAACGAAGTTCAATCAAGTAAAAAACAAACTGAAGGTTTGAGCTTGACCATCCGCAGATGGGCTAAGTTCGAACATGGCCGGGCTCATATCGCTTAATAATTAAGGACGCTGTGACTTCACAGAGGAATTGAATGAGCACGGACAGACACACCAACCGAAGGTTGGGGCAGCCTGGCCGGGCTCATAACCGCGGGGTTTCCAAAGGGGATTGCGGTTAGGTCCCCTTTGGGATAAAAGCGAAGTGCAACGAAGCCAAGATTCTTATCAGGGTGAGTGAGCCCTTTTTCTACGCAATGCATAAAAAGGCAGTAAAGTGAGCGTGCCTATGCTCAAAGACTGGGTAAATGCTGTGTACGTCACGAACGTTGTTGGTTTGTGTAAGCAATTTTCCGCAAACAGGCCTTTTCCTCACTTGTTGTTGGGTTCTTTTTTTTCAGAGCGTGTTCGTAATGTTGCTGATTCTTTGTTGAGGGAGCGTTTTGTTGAGCAGAATAGCGACTTGTTTCAGTTCGAGCAGACTGATGACTTGAGTAAGACGAAGAGTGTGGTCTTGCAGGAGTTTTTTTCTTTTTGTAATTCAAAGGAATTTTTAAGGTTTATTGGAGAGGTAACAGGTTCAAAGCTTACGCATATTGACATGTCTGGTTTCATCTATGATGACGCGGACTACTTGCTTCCGCATGATGACCGTTTGGAGGGGCGTAAGATTGCGTACATTTTGAACTTGTCCGAGAACTTTACACCTGCTGACGGTGGCGCGTTGCAGTTTTTTGTTGGCAAGGATGTCGTGAAATCAGTTCCTCCTTCCTTTAACACGTTGACTTTGTTTAAGGTGTCATCAAGCTCGGTCCATCAAGTGCAGGAAGTGTTTTCTGACAAAAAGCGGTTGTCTCTTGCCGGGTGGTTTTATGGCTGAGTGGTTGAACAAGGTGTATGCGCCTAATGTTTTGCGGGATGCAGGTGTGCAATTCAGGAAAGAAGGTCATGTGCAGTTGTTGGACTTTCTGTCAGGTCCTGCTCTTAAGGAACTTGGTCTTCTGAACTGGTCGGAGGACTTTGTTCCTATGAAATGGAGGTTTTTATCAGCCACTCCTCCTGCTTTTGTGCGTTCTCAGGAATTTTTGGATGTGTTGTCTGTTGTGCTTGGCAGGATGCGTTCTGCTTATCTTTCTGCGCAGCGTTTTGGGAAGGGGGACTATTCGCTTTTGTATGATTCATTGAGGCCATTGGGGGGAATTGCTTTTTTTCTGGATGTGAATTCTTTGGATGAGTCGTGTGGTGGTTATTCTTCTTTTGTTGACGCTGCTGGAAAGGAGGTTGTTCGGGTTGTTCCGCGTAAGAACTCTTTGTCTTTGGTTGACGCGAGGGGTTTGCGTTTTTTCACAAAATACGTGAACCATCATGCGGGTAATGACCGTGTTTTTGTGGGTGGTGTTTTGCGGACATAAACCTGGCTTCTGTGCTGCCGAAATGATTAAATAATGTTTGAAGGGGTCTGAGAATATGAACTTTGGGAAGGGGGATTTGAGAAGGCTTATTGAGCAGGGCCTCATTACTGGTATTGATAATATTGAGGATCATTTGACTCCTAATGGTGTTGATCTTCGTCTTGCTGCTTTGGTGGAGATTGTTGGGGGAGGTCATATGGCTGTTGATAAGAAGAATCATCGTGGTCCGAAGCTTGGCAAGGCGTATGTATTGAAGGGGTATGAGAGTCGTTTGAAGGGTTATGATATTTCTCAGATAACATCGGTTGATCCTGGTACTCCTGTTGAATTGAAATGCCACCAGCCTTATTTTGCAATGACTCTTGAGGAGGCGCATATTCCTCCTGAAATGATGTCGCATATCGAGGCACGAACTTCGTTGTTTAGGTATGCGCAGACTGGTATGTTCAAGACTGTTGGAGAAGCAGGGTATGATGGTTTTCTTACTTACATGTTGGTTCCTTTCTTGGATGGGGGGAGTGTTGAGATGGGTGCGCGTTTTTGTCAGTTGGTTTTTGCAGAATTGCGTGGTCATGATGGGGGGTACGATAGTCAGAAGACTATGACTCATCAGGGTGGCATGTTGTTCAAGAAGCCTGATCAGCCGTAGACTCTTTGAAAATTTAGCCAAATATTATTCGCAACTTCTTGTTCTGTGAATTTTTTGATTGCTGCCACGTTTTTAACAACGTACAAAACGTCTTCTGGTACTGAGTGTCTGCCTGTTACTGGTGAGAGCCATGGTCCGTCTGTTTCTGATAATATTTGGTTGATGTTTGCTATTTCTGCTACCATTTTGAAGTGTTGTAATTTCTCAATGACTGATGGTATGGAGAAGTAATATCCTAGGTCTGCTGCTTTTTTTACGACGTGTTTTCTTGCTGTGAAGCAGTGTAATACTACGTTTTTGACTTTGCTGCTTTCTAGCATTGCAATGCAGTCTGCCTCTGCGTCGCGTGTGTGTACGACGAGTGGTTTGTTGATGTCTTCTGCTAGTTTGATGACTTTTGCGAAGTTTTCTTTTTCTTTTTTCTTCAAATTCTCGTCTTTGACCCAATGGAAATCAAGACCTGCTTCGCCGATGGCTGTTATGTGTTCTTTGTTTTTGCGTATGAATTCTATTTCTTCGTCTACGTTGAAGTGTTGTGTTTGTCTGCTTAGTCCTGTTGCATCTGGTGCTATGTCGAGGGCATCAACAGGGTATATGCCAAGGCTGCATCTGACGAGTGGCGCGTGTTTTTTTGCTAGTTCTAGTACTTCTCTGTTTGTTGGTACGTTTACGCCTGAGCAGATTATTGCTTTGACTCCTGCGGCTTGTGCGCGTTTGATTACCGTGTCAAGTTCTGGTTTGTATAGTTCGTGCGTTAGGTGGCAGTGGTCGTCTACGAGGATCATATAGTTGGGTGCAGTGGGCGTGCATTTATTCCTTTCGGCAAAAGTCAGCTTAGTTCCTTCCGCCTTCGTCCTACAACCTGCGTCCTTCATCCTAATACCTACAAACCACTGAACTACATACTGCTTGCTAAACAATTTTGTAAATCTCTATTGCTAGAAAGACTGCATAGATGCTTAGGAACGTTATGCCGTGTTTCCATGTGAGATATTTGCGGTCCATCCACCACATCATTAGCGTGATTGCTATTGCTAGGAATATCATCGCGTTGAGTGCGTCCATTCCTACGTTTATTGGTGCAAACAAACTTACAACTCCGAAGAATAGAACGAGTTCTATGATTAGGCTTCCCAGTAAGTCGCCTAGTCCGATGCTTGCGTGTGCTTTGTATAGTGATTTTACTTCGATGGCTATGTCTGGTATGGTTGTTCCTATTCCGATGACTGTTAGGGCAACAAAGTAGCTTGGTAGGTTGAAGTAGTTTGATAGTTGTACTGCGCTGAATACTAGCCATTTGCCGCTTAGCATTAGTGCTACAAAGCATCCTAGGAAGATGAATGCGTCTTTCCAGATTGCTTTTAGTTTTACGGTTTTCTTTATTTTTCCGAGTGTTCCTTCTTGGTGCCAGAGCTGTGCTAGGTATGCTATGAACACGCCGATTAGTACTATTCCGTCTGCTCTGCTTAGTTGTCCGTCTATCGCTAGCACGAATGGTAGCATCAGGGCTATCCACATTATGAATCTTCTTTTAGTAAAAATTGTTGACTCGAGGGCTATTTTTCTGCCGAGCACTGTTACTATGCCGAGTGCGAAGGCTGCGTGTACCATGTTTGCTCCTATGATCGCGCCATACCCGACTCCTGTTTCTCCTCCCATGAATCCTATTACTGAGCTGATGACTTCTGGGGCGCTTGCCGCCATTGCTACTACTACTAGTCCAATGATGGCGTCAGAAAGGCCAAGTTTTCTTGCGTAGTCTGAGATGCCGTCTACGATCAGGTCTGCGCTTTTGAAGAGGATGTAGAGGCTTGCTGCGAGAACTAGCAGGTTGAAAACAAGCGGGTGTTCGAGGAAGCCAGGTAGGAACATGGCCTTACATTGGGCAAACGTTTTTAAATACTTTTGGTACGGATAGTGTATGGACTTTGGAAAGGCTGTGTTGCAGGCGTTGCAGATAGTGTGGCTCAATGCTGCTACAGTGAGGACTGTTGCTCATGATCAGAACGCTACGCTTCCTGCTTTTCTTATTCCTGCGCTTGGTGGAGTTCTAGGTTCTGTTGTTTTGGCCATTTTTGGGTATTCTCCTGCTGCGGTGTTGGTCGACTTGGTAGTGGGTGTTTTGGCCTCAATGGCAGGTGTGGTTGGCGGTACTGCTGTGCTTTATGTCACGTCTTTGTTGTTTGACGGGAAGGCTGGATTCATGGAACTTTTGCGTCCGATGGGTCATGCTGGGCTGCTTGGCTGGTTGTCTGTTTTGATGGTTGTTCCTGTTTTTGGAGTTGCTGTATTTTATCTCGCAATGATTTGGAGTATTGTTGTTGATGTAGTGATTGTGAAGAACGTTGGTAGGTTGAGTACGGTTCGTGCTGTTGCTGTTGTTTTGATTCCACTTTTTGTTTTGAGTGTTTTGTTGTTTTTTTTGCTGGGTGCTGCATTTCTCGTGATGATGTCTCGTCCTCACTGACAGTCTATCATTCTACAAACTACTTACTACAAACTAATTCCCAGGAGCCAATAGCTAATTGCCAACAGCCTAACGTCCAATGCCTACAACCTACATCCTAACGCCTAAAACCTACATCCTGCCGTTTCGTAAACCTTAAATAGTGCCCCTGTTCTCCGCGTTGCATGCCAGTTGTTGGTTTGAACTATAGCAAGGTTGTCATCGAGAAGTTTGGTCCTGTTAAGGGTAAGATTCAGGTGAACAACAATGTTGTTTTGAAGGATGTTGAGAAGACTGATTTGCAGATTGGTTCTGCTAAGCAGGGTGCTTTGAAGTTTCATTTTGAGTTTACTGCTAAATACGAGCCTAAGCTTGCTGATATGACTTTTGTTGGATTTTTGACTTTTATGGACAAGCCTGAGGTTGTGTCTGATATTGTTGCTCAGTGGAAGAAGGAGAAGAAGGTTCCTAAGGATGTTATGTCTTCTGTTTTGAACACTATTTTTTCTCGTTGTAATGTTGAGGCGTTGTTGTTCTCCAGGGAAGTTAACTTGCCGCCTCCTATTCCGTTGCCTAAAGTGCAAGTTAAGTGATTTCTACGCGCTACTTACTACATGTCGGAAATTGTCAATTTCCGATCATGCTCGGAGATTCATACAAATTATACTAATTCATGTGAATCTCCGACACTCGGAATTGCATTACAATTCCGACGAACTACCAGCTAATAGCCAACAGCCAATCGCCTACATCCTAACACCTAATACCCACATCCTACGCCCCATACCTACTCTGGAGGGAAAACTATTTAAACTTGCAAGGCACCTATATACTCTAGTATATAACGGGTAAAGGGGATTATGGCTACTGACGTTAAACTAAAAGTTGCTGAGGCAATCCAGGATGATGTACATAAGGGCATTGTTAGGATAGATAGTAGTTTCATGCGGGAGATTGATGTTCGTCCTGGTGATATTGTTGAGATTGAGGGCACGAGAAAGACTGTTGCTATTGCCGATCGTGCTTATCCTGGTGATATTGGTAATAATATTATCCGCATGGATGGTTTGACGAGAAAGAACTGCAGGACTTCTATTGGTGAGATGTTGGTTGTTCGTAAGGTTAAGGTTGAGCCTGCGAAGAAGGTTGTTATTGCTCCTGCACGCGAGGGTATTGTTGTGCGCGCTTCTGCATTAATTTTCAAGCAGGGTTTGTTGGGTCGTGCTTTGACAAAGGGCGACATTATTTCGTTGGGGGGTGCTCGTCGTCGTAGGACTGCGATGTCTCAGTCTCCGTTTTTTGATGAAGTGTTTAGCATGATGGAAGAGAGCATGATGGCTTATGGTTTTGGTGATTTGAAGTTTGTTGTTGCCGAGACTAATCCTAAGTTGCCGGTTATTGTTACCGAGCAGACTGAGGTTGTGCTTAATTCTGAGGCTGTTGAGATTAAGGAGGAGGTTGTTCCTGAGGTCACTTATGAGGATATTGGTGGTTTGCATGATGAAATTACTAAGGTTCGTGAGATGATCGAGCTTCCTTTGAAGCATCCTGAGATTTTTGAGAGGCTTGGTGTTGAGCCTCCGAAGGGTGTTCTTTTGCATGGTCCTCCGGGCACTGGTAAAACCTTGCTTGCC
>JACQMY010000012.1 GCA_016203305.1 Candidatus Woesearchaeota archaeon | reverse complement strand
ATTATATACAAAATATGACTTTCAAAGTCATATAGCAATCAGTAATCCTGCAATGCAAAGGGAACAAGAGGAAATATGGAAGAAAGATTTGACGTCCCCCTAAGCGATGACGTGAACATCATAACGAGAGTGAAAAAAGTGCCAGTTTCCACAGAGTATCCCATTGGTGTTGATTTCGCCGTAACGGGAAGGGTAAGAGAACAAGATGACTTTCAGGATGTGATCCGTGTTGACAACTCGGCGCATCAGGGAAAGCCGGGAACGCACGTTCATTATTTGGACAAAGAACCAAGAAATGGAGAAGAAGTCGTACAATATAGTCCAGACATTGTTAACTGGACGCAAGCTTACGACATTGTAGAAGTGTACCTGAAAACCAATTACCCAATGCTGCTATAAGCCACGCACGCCTGAAGGGCAACACCGGCACGACAAGCAAAGAAGGGAAGATGGAAATCGAAATAAAAATTGTCCAAAATGAGCACGAACGGAAGATCGAGATTAAACGAATTTCTGACAGAATCGCAAATAGAGAGATATTTGGGAACACGCACACCATAATCGTGACGCCTGAATTATTTGCAAAGCTATTCAGCCCAAAAAGAATCGACTTGCTTATGACTTTGGCTAAGAAAGAAGAACACAATGTCACAGAACTAGCAAGATTGCTCAAAAGAAAGTTCGAAGTAGTATACCGTGATCTCAAATTGTTTGAAGAATTCGGACTGGTAAAACTCAACAAAGATGATAAATCAGTAATCCCGGAACTCATTGGACATATCAGATTGCCGACCATTGCATAACTTGCCACCCCCTCACTCATTTCTTGATGAATATTTTCCAGGAAGATGGTTCTTAAGGTTTGTAGCACTTTTGGTGCTACAGATGAAATGCTTCTTGAAAACATATTTTCCAATACAACATCTAGCAAAAGTTTTTTATACCTTCAAAGTTCAATCCAAATCAGTCGAATCAGAAAAAAGAGGTGCCAAGGGAAACGCAGTCGGTCCCTTGGGTTCAAAAGACTGCAGTTGCTAAGCACGCGCCCACGCGACTTCTACGATTTGGCCAACATAAACCACAAATACAGTGAACGTGGGCGCGGAGGACACAGCAATGGAAACGCAGCAAAAACAGATGAGCCTTAGAGAAAAACCTGAGGATTGGGATCCCCGGCGCTCAAAGGTCATATTATATACAGACGGTGCATCAAGAAACAATCCCGGAAACGCTGCAATTGGGTATCGAATAGCGACTGAAGATGGCGCCGTTTTGAAAGAACACAAAGCAGCTATCGGCATAAAAACGAACAACGAAGCCGAGTACCACGCACTTATCGCAGGCCTCGAGGAGGCTTCGACGTTCACGCGTGAGGAAGTAGTCTGCTGTAGCGACAGCCAACTCGTTGTCGCGCAAATGGACGGCGCGTGGAGAATCAAGAAGCCGCATCTCAAAGCTCTGCATCGTGAAGCAAAACTACGAGAAAGTGCCTTCAAGAAGGTCACATACACGCATTTGCCCCGCGAGCATAAACAAATCGCGGCCTGTGACAACCTGGCAAATGAGGCGTTAGATGGCAAATGAACATCAGAACCAAACCGATCAGCCAATAACGACCTAATTTGGTAACAATCGCACATGCTCATCAAACAGTGCTAATTTCAACTTTGTCTTTTTTACCACTATTACACGCGTGACAGAGTGGTTGTACATGACTAATGTGATACTGAAATCCAGACCAAATTTTGGAAATTGGAATTATGTGGTCAAGCGTGAGCTTGTCAACGCCTACAAACTTGTGACAATTAGGGCACACCCCTTTTGTCTGTAGTAGTTTCTTGTTCCATTCTTCCTGAGTGTACGCGCGAATAACATTGTGCTGTCTTTCTCTGCGTCTCTGCCTGCGGATTCTTTTGGACTGTTTGCCCTTGGGGCTTTGCCTGTACGCTCTTTGCTGTGCGTGTTCTATTTCTGGACGTTCGCTTCTCCATGTTCTTTTTCGTTCAGCGCGCTTAGGATTCCAGTTTATCGCTTTATACTTGGGAGTTTTACGGTATTCTGCTTGCTGGGCTTTTACCTTAGCTCTATAGTCTGGGTCTTCATATTTTTTTCTCATTCTTGTTTTCATATAATCGCTGTAAGAGTCTATTTGGTAGCGTATCAAGTTGTATAGTTGTTGTTGAATTTCCTTTTTGAAGTTTATCAGAGGATTTTTCGACCGTTTTACCATAAGACAATCTATATTTCACAGTATATAAATATTTGGCGCGAGCAAAAGTGAGGCTCGTCAGACCCCGGCATTTATCCTTCTGTTCAATGCCTATTTTTGTAGCACTAAAAGTGCTACAAGCCAGCGGTTTTGGGAGCACCATTCAAGGCCACACCCCAATTATAACCACTGACAAGTGACTACAAAACAGAAAGCTTTAAAAACACTGAAACGCACCTATAGAATATGGCAAAAACATACATAGATTCCAACGGATATCGAAGATTTGCCAATTCTGGCAAACTGGTTCATCGTTGGGTGGCTGCAAAGAAGATAGGGAGACCGCTACGCTCAAAAGAAGTAGTGCACCATGGTTTTGGCGGGAAGCTCGATAATAGACTAAATAATCTATGGGTGTTCAAGAATAATCGAGAACATTTAAAGAAAAAGCACGTGTCTTTGTTCAGAAAAATATTTGGTGACTGAAATGAATATTCAATTCAATCCTGATGGAAGCATAGTAGTGCCCACACCTAAAGGATATGAACAGGAAGATGATGAGTTTAGAAAAGAAAAAGTCATCAGAGTTACTCGTAAAGCAATATCCACCGTCCCGCTTGTTGACGAACTGGAAATTTCTCTATCCGATCACGTTGTCAATCCAGAAAAAGTGGTTGCGTTGTTTCATGTCGCCCGTGGTAAATTCAAGCACATGGCACAATTGTCGATTAGACAAAAAGACGAACGGCACCATGTAATTCGAATAGAATCAGGCCAGTTTAGAGATACCTGGATTAAGAACTTCAGATTATTTCTGGGCCATGGAATGAATGCCAAGATTCAATATTGGGGCTCAAGCAACGACTACCGAAGCGCCAGAAGGTAGCTTACCTGACTGTAGCCACATTGTCGCTACACAGTACTCGACAAGAATCTTATAGTTTCATCGTTTT
Source organism: Candidatus Woesearchaeota archaeon (assembly GCA_016203305.1). Classification (GTDB taxonomy): domain Archaea; phylum Nanobdellota; class Nanobdellia; order Woesearchaeales; family ARS49; genus SURF-65. Next base: position 37,194 of record JACQMY010000012.1, on the reverse strand, counting down.
GTTGTCTTTAACAGTTTGTGTTGGCAGAAAATGCCTGCAGGCTTTGAACAGAACGTTATGTGCCAAAAGAGGACGTTTAACCGCGGGTGACGTGCCCGGCCCCGGCATTTTTCAACCGCAACCCTTTTAAATCCCGTTAAGGAATTGTAATGTAATGAAGAAAATAACTCAATTGGAAGTTAATGGCAATATTGTAAGCGTGTTTGCAAATGATTGTAACCGTGCGGAAGATGAGCTCAAGCATGAGCTCAGCCAGGTCTATCATGAAGTTAGACAGAAGCTAAAGCTCTGGTCGAGCATGCTCTAATGGCAACCACGACTGTCTCACCGGCAACAGAAAAACTCTATCTTGAGCTTGCAAAAAAGCTCAACCAACTTTTCAAACTCATCCAGGAGCCTGAAAGCCCAAGAAGCAGGGAATAAGTTTTTGGAACTTTCGACATCCTTCTAAAAAGTATTGATACCCTGACTGCGAAAAGTAACCAGAACAGTTTTTCCAGCGAACTCAGACAAAGATTGTACCCAATCAAGGACCTTATAAAGGGAACTGACAAGCGAACAGTCATGCTGAAATTTGCAGGTGTTGCAAACTGGGCGAATGAGCAAATCCACCATTTGCAACGGAAAAGTGCAGGCAGAATACGCCTCCCTGGCAGCAAGACCCATTGAAGCCATCACGCAAGCAGCATAATTAAAAAGCCATCACGTTCTCAGCAGCATATGGACTATAAAGGACTCGTTTTAGACAAGTTCCAAGAAGACGCAATAGCCGCAATCGAGAAAAACCACTCGGTTGTTGTTTCAGCACCAACAGGATCAGGGAAAACCCTTATTGCAGACTATATCATAGATAGAGATGTCAAAAAAGGCATCAAAGTCATATACACAGCACCGATAAAAGCGCTGTCAAACCAAAAATACAAAGACTTCTGCAAACAGTACGGCGAGCACAACGTAGGCATAATGACCGGAGACACAGTAAAAAACAGCCACGCGCCAATAGTAGTCATGACAACGGAAATCTACCGCAACATGGCAATAACAAAAGACCCGGCACTAAATGATATCAGTTACGTAATCTTTGACGAAATCCACTACATAAGCGACATAGATAGAGGATATGTCTGGGAGGAAAGCATAATTTTCTCAGCACCAAATGTAAGACTATTGTGTTTGTCAGCAACCATTCCAAATGCTGAAGAATTCGCAGCATGGATACAAGCAATCAAGGGCCACCCAGTTGATGTGATCAGGCACGACATAAGACCAGTTCCATTACACGTACAATTCTATGATACGGAGCTAGGCATATGCGCCTTGAAAGACATAAAAAACGTCATAGACATACCAGACGAACGCTACATCCGTGGCAGAAGCCACAACAGACGACCAAGAATCCCGCCACCATTCCACGCAGACCTTATCAAGGAAATAAAACATCAAATACCACTACTATATTTCGCGTTCTCAAGAGCAGCAACACAACAAAAAGCAGAACAACTCGCCAAGCTAAAACTGTTTCCTGTAAACAACGAAATCAGCAGCTACATGATAAACAAGTTCAAAGACGCACCACCAGAAATAAACAAGCTGGCAAGCACCAAAATGTTACGCCACACGCTATCACAAGGAATAGCATTCCATCACGCAGGACTACTGCCAGTAATAAAAGAACTCGTAGAAGAACTATTCGCACAGGGAAAAATAAACGTCCTCTATACAACAGAAACATTCGCAGTCGGAATCAACATGCCAGCAAAAGCAGTCTGCTTCGAAGCATTACGAAAGTTCGATGGCAGAAATTTCAGATGGCTCAACAGCAAAGAATTCTTCCAAATAGCAGGAAGAGCAGGGAGACGAGGCATAGATCCTGAGGGACATGTTTATGCAATGATAAACCGCTTTGAATTCGAACACGGAATAATAAAAGAAATGACAACAAGAGACGTCACACCAATACAAAGCCAGTTCAGAATAAGCGTAAACACAGTGCTAAATTTAATCAAACGACACTCTCACGAAGAGATCGACGAGATATTGTGCAAAAGTTTCCACAGCTGGCAAAAATACGGCAAAAAGTTTGACACCCTGAAAAGTCACAAAAGCCACTTATCATTCAACAATTACGTGAAAAAACTAGAAAAAATGGGATATTTGAAGGAAGGACTCCTGACTGACAAAGGAGAATTCCTGGCAAACATCTACGCAGACGAGCTAGTAACAGGAGAAATATTTGCAACACAATTCTGCAAAAATCTGGATCCTTACCAGATCATGTTGCTGCTTGGAGCAATCTGCTTTGAAGGAAAAAGAACAGAATTCCGAAAAAAATACCCCTCAGAATCACTACACAGGCTCAAAAAACAACTAAGAAGCACACTATACTTGAAAGACGACAGACGATTTGAGTATTTAGACGAACTAACAGCACTATTCCACCCATGCTACAACGGAGCAAACCTATTTGAAATCCTCGACTACAGCAGCCTCCTGGAAGGAGACCTGGTACGCTATTTCAGACAAATACTAGACAGACTAAAACAAATCAGCATAGCAACACAAGACAGAGAATTACAAGACAAACTAAGACACGTTGATGAGAAACTAAACGTCTGCCTGAAAGATATAGATATAATGTAAAGCTTATTCACAAGCTTCAGCCCATACTAATCATCAACACTTTGAAACACGCGCAGTCTCCAGCACGCCATATTAAATCTTGCCAAGAACATTAGTTATACTTGTAACAATCAATCCTGCCTGACATCCAGTTCTGTCCAAAACACGGAATGTCCAGCCCACCCGCTGGCGCCTTGGTGCACTCAACCGTGACACTGCTCCCCGCGTATGCCGTACTATACACTGTTCCATACGGCGCACCACCACTTGGCGTGAACACACTCATCACCCCACAGACGAACCGTGCATTCTCCGCATTCCCCACAGGACACGTGAACGTCGCCTTGAACTTTGCACGATTGCTCTGACAGTTCGAATAACCCTTATACGCAACAACACCATTTATCGATGGATCAATCATGCTTCCAATGCAAGTTGTTTCTGGCCACTGGCAGCCCGAATACGTCCCAATGATCGGACTTGCATACGACACTGACTGCGTTGACAGCAACATCTTTTCCGGAAGACAAACCGAGTTCCTACACACATACCCGAACGGACACTCCTGACCACTACACTGCCCAGTGCATTGCACCGTACCACCACAACCGCACGCCTGACCGTAATTCGAAGGAACGCTCGGCGCAGGAGCAGAACAAGAACCATCACACTGCACAACGCCATTCCCACCACACTGATTACGATTGCACGCCTGGCCAATATTCGAAGGAACATTCGGCGCAGGAACAGAGCACGAACCATCACACTGCACAATTCCAGAACCACCGCATTGGTTCCTGTTGCAAGCCTGCCCCTGATTGGAAACGCACTGAGGAGTTTTCAAGCATGCACCACCCTGACAACCATTTGAGCAGGCTACCAAATTTTTCTTTCCATAGTTGTTTTCCGCACAAGTGTATTCAACAAGTTTGCCTGATTCTTCACTGGAAACACCACAATAATCATTCCAAGTATCAAATACGCCTGGCGCTTCCAGCCCCCTTACTGTTCCTGGCTTGTAAATGTCATAACCATCTGAATCAGTACACGCCTCAGAAGGAACGGCCAGACATGCACCACCCTGACAACCATACGGGCACGTGTACACTTCCTTGCCAGAGCCTTCACAAGAATACTCAACAAGCTGCTTACCAGACTCAACAACCTTGCCTGAAGCATCAACACAAACATCAGTATTAGAATCACCAGACTTATACATTACCTTGCCAACAGAATCGTACGCTCTTCCTCCATCAGAATCAACACACTCAGCAGCACAATCAAACTCAACCACATCATCCTTCCCATCAACAACCTGCGTTGCATAACCTCCACACGTGCTCTCCCACTCAACCTTCTCCCCACTCGCACCAGAAACCCCAACCGAACAACCATCAGTACCAGAACACTTCCCCTTGGCAGACGAACACTCCTGCGCGTTACCCCACAAAGAGAAAACAACATTAGACTTCAGAGCGTCAATTGAGATTCCTATGCCTATGACTTGAATCTTAGTACCATCAGCCAGAACAGCAGCCTCTCCAATCACAATCTCCTTGGTAATCTCCCCATTAACACGGAATTTCACAATGCCCCCACTAGCTGTCTTGGAAATTGCAAGCAATTCAACCTTGTAATCTTTGCCACCAAAATAATAGTGGACTCCAGAACCCCCCGCTTCAAGAACACCATGCACAATACTGCCCAAATTATTCTTAAACGTACACTTCACCACTTCAGTTATCGTGGGTTCAACAGCAACCTCCGCCTTCTTCTCAGGCGGCAAAACAATAATCTGCGCCTTCATATCAGGACGAACAGCATCATGCACACTATACACGCCCTGCCTATTAAAACGAATAAGAACAGTAGTAAAAGGAGCAATGCCCCCGGTATCAAACAAATCATGCTTCATGGAATGAGTAACACCATCAAGATTCTGCACGCTCAAAATTTCACCCTCACGCAACTGCACAGACTGCGGCTGAAACGAATAATCCTTCATACCCATACCCGCAGAAGCAACACCCTGAGACACAATCTCAACAGCCTTCCCGACAACTGGCTGCACAGCCTGCGCAGGTTGCACGGCACCAGGAACACCCGGAAGCGGCGGCACAACAGCTTTTGTCATCTTAAAAGTTTGGATCATCCACTTATTACCATTACAATCCCAACCACCAGCAATTTGAGAACAACCGTAAGCAATGACGAAGTTATCACCCTCACGCAACTCGCTAGAAGAAAGCGTCAATACTGCCTTGCCTGAACGCAACCAATCAGTATTTGGCACGCGTTCACCCTCAAAATCAACCAAAGACCACTGACCATTACGCATAACATAACCAGACTTGTAAACAAAGTCCTGCTTAACAGAAACTTCAATCTTACCAGACTGGCCAGACGGAATAGCGATTTCAGCAGGAGAAACAAGCAATCGATTCGACGGATCAGCATAACCCGGCATTGCAACCGCATGACCATAACCCCCACCAGTTTGCCCAGGAACAGGAGGAGGCGGAGGCAACCCAGGAGTACAAGCAAGCAAGAAAACAACAAATAGTGCCAACAGCTTCTTCATCATACCCTCTTTTAAGCACTAACCAGCCAACATAGTATATAAATGTTTTCAACTAGTAAAACCCGCCAGGCGAGTATTCGTATCCTTTGCAGCCGGCAGAAACACGCTTGTACTCCTCAAAGAAACGCCGATAATCTGTGTAAGCATCACGATAGTCAGCGTAGTCCTTCGGGCTCTGAGAACGCTCGTACACTGATTGCAAATCCTTCATTTTTGCTTCCTTCTCTTTCAGTGTTGAGACAGTACTGTCAAGTTGCCTGCAAAACTCCCTCCTCTTAACCTCCTTTTTCAAGTTATTCTCGGCGCGAGAATATAACTTGCCAGTGCTTACCGGAATGATGCGTGGCTGACTCTGTAAAGACAAATTACCCGCCAACAATTCAGGAGCAACACCAACAGACTCAGCAGCAGTTGTTTCAACATAACAATACCCAGACAAATAACTGCTCGAAGCCTTCGGACACTGAACACCAAGAGACATGTGAAGCTCATTATCAAACAAAAACAACGCAACACCAAAGCCAAAATGGTGCAACAATTTAGCAGCAACCAAAGTCTTGTCACTACAAACCCCTTTCTGCTCAAACAAAGTTTGGTACGGATACTTCAACTGCCTATTAGGATCCTCCACGCTCTCATAATCATAGGGAATGTTTTGCACGAAGCTGATTATCAACTCTGCAAGATCGTCATCAGACAAACCTTTTTCAGCCTTTGTCTTATTGAAAAATTCGAACAGTTTCTCAAAACCATCAGTGTTGTTAATGTCTAAAACCTTTTGATATATCCGCTCTTCAATATCAGCAGGCTTTCCACCATAATACCAAACAACCCGAGGAACCTCACGATAATAGTCCTCCAAACTCTGGAATAAAGGAACCTGAACAGAATACTCCTTCCTGTTAAACTTCCAAACAAACCGCTTGCTCTGCAAGCCAGACTTTTCTGGAAGAGGAGGATCCTGCGGCAGAACAAGCTCTTGAACAGGCTCTAACGGCGAGCTTTCCACAGGAACATCAACAGGCACAGCATTCTCAACAGGAATAGAACACGCGACCAACAACAAAAGCAACCATCTCATTTGGCTAACAAAGCAAAACCGGTTTAAAAATATGCCTTGCGGCGAATACGTCGCTCTTGACACAAATACGTCATTTCGTTTATAAACCAAACTGCTATGAGGCCAGTTATGACATGGGAGCAACCCAAGTCGGCAGAAGTTCTTGAGATCGAGGAAAGGATACGTTTGAATGATCGGGCATTACGAGTCCTCACAACCCCACGCTACGAGGTACTTGAGCAAAAGCTGAACCAACACCCTGCTGAAAGCCTCAGACGCAGGTTTGACCACTTGATGCGCGCAACCAATCCTGCAACAACAGTTCTTTTCGAATACACTCGATCTGGCGAACACACAGCAATAGTTGGAGTGCCATATGCGGTTACCGAAAAAGAAGTAGTTCTCTCACCATACTGGAAAGAAGATGACACGCTAGGACCGGAGTTCCGAATACCAATCAGCGAAATACAATGGTACAAAGAACTATCAGTAGACAGGCCGGTCAGACGAGCAATTCAGCCAAACGTGAACGTGTACAACGCAAACCCAGAGCCAGAAACAGCAAGCTCAACCGTACGCGTAGCATAATCATCCTCCATAACAACAGAATACAAATCATCAGTTGAAACTGAAACGTTCTTCTTTTGAACACCGTCAAGCTTTACTGACAATAAACTCTTACCAGACGCTACGATGTTCGCGTTCCTTGCAGCGAATTTGAGCACAACCTTACCCTTATCACCGACAAGGCGAACATGATCGCCGTCAACAAACCACTTTCCTTCCAAATAAACCCGGTTATGATCAAACTCTTTAGGCAAACTATACACAACTTCCTGCTCGGCAGGCAAACCCTCAGGATTGCCAAAGTTGCCGCGAGTGAAACCATAACCCAAATAGATTTCAGGCGTGCCAATCCTGCCAGCATCAACCATTGTAGCATTAACACTTGAAAGCTCAGAAGGCATAACTTCCGCAAGCCCAAGACGGGCAGAACGCTCAGCAAGAGCCTCCTGAATTCTACGTTCAGTTTCCTCATAGCCGCCCTCACCAATGTGATCGTGAACAATGTAACCGTCAATATCAATCAAATACTTTCGCGGCCAATAATTATTCCTAAACGCGCGCCAAGTCTGATGATCATTATCAAGCACAACGGGATATTTTATTCCAAACTTGTCAACAGCACGCTGAACATTCTCAACCTTCCTCTCAAATGCAAACTCAGGACTATGAACGCCAATTATTTCAAAACCCTTGTCCTTATAACGGTCATACCAAGCAGTCAAATAAGGCAATGTACGCTGACAATTAATACAACTATAAGTCCAAATGTCCACCAAAACAACTTTCTTGCCGACCAAATCCTTCAACGTAATGTTCTCCGTGTTAATGTAGCCAGCAATGCCTTGCAGCTCAGGAGCAGGAATGCCTGCCTTGTTAACCACAGGAGAAACCCGCTGAACAGCAGTCCTCGGCTCCTCCAAGTACAAAATAAATACAACTATTGAAATCAAAACAACAGCCAAAACAACGTTCTTCTTCATCCCAACAACACCCTATTCAGGAAACCAAGACCAGAAGCCACCAAAGAAAGCTTGCCTGTAAACACAAGAACACCCAAAAGCACGACAATAATTCCAACAACGATGTTAAAATATCTCAAGACATGACCGTTCCTCTGCAACAAAACCAAGAATTCACGCGCGAAAATACCAGCAAGCAAAAACGGAACGCCCAAACCAAGAGAATAAGCTGCCAATAAAACAAACGCCTGACCAGGCTGAGAGATTGCCAAAGCCAGAATAGTTCCTAAAACAGCGCCAACACAAGGAGTCCAACCAACAGCAAAAGCAGCACCAAACACAAAACTCGTCACCCACTTGCTTTTGAACTTGGCAACCTTAAACTTGTGCTCCTCCTGCAAAAATCTCGGCTTCACAAGACTCAACAAATACAAGCCAAAGAATATTATGATAATGCCTGCAATTCTTCCCAACCAAACTTGCAAGTCATACGCAACCATGGACAACACACCATTCAACAACACGCCCAACAACGAGAATACCGACGCGAATCCGAGCACGAACAGGAAACTATGGCCAAACAATGTCAACCTAGAAGTCTTCTCAACCTTCGCACCAGCCAAATAGCCAAGAAACGCAGGAATCAAAGGCAAAATACACGGAGCAAGAAAAGACACTATTCCAGCCAGGAATGCTATTATCACCGAGATTTCGGTCATCTATTACAGAAAGTGAAAAGAATATAAAAAAGTTTAGAAACCTAAATCTTCCCAACCAAGTCAAGACCGGGCTTCAATGTCTTCTCGCCAGGCTTCCAGGATGCTGGACAGACAAGCCCTGGATTTTTTTCAACGAACTGGGCTGCTTTCAAACGGCGCATGATCTCGTGCACGCTTCTGCCAATAGAGTTGTCATGGATGTCATACGAGCGAACAATGCCTTTTGAATCTATTATTACCGTGCACCTCTGCGACAAACCCTCATGCTCGATTAACGTGCCATAAGCAGTGCAAACTGCCGTGTAGGGTCTGCGAGCATAGGGTACTTGATCTTCTTAATCGTCTGGCTGTTGTCATGCCATGCCTTGTGCACAAAAGCAGTATCCGTGCTGACGCTCAAAACTTCAGTATTCAACTTCCTGAACTCATCATAAAAATCAGCAAGCTCACCCAACTCAGTCGGACAAATAAAAGTGAAGTCAGCAGGGTAAAAAGCAAGAACCACCCACTTGCCTCTGAGACTCTTCAAGCTCAACTTTGACGTCTTATTGTTTGCAAATACTTCTGCCGTGAACTCTGGTGCTTGCTTACCCACAAAATGACTCATGCAAATCCCCCCGAACTGTTTTACCTAGAGAGTAGAGAAGTTGTATAAAAGAATTGTGAAAAAATGTCGCCGACTTCCAGTCACCGAACACTTTTTTCTCGCATTAAAAATGCTCGAACATCGAGAATCCACCTGTCTATGACTGATTGTTTGCTTCTTGTAAACCACAATTGGGCGGATTCTCGAGTGTGCTCAAGAACCACGGGCCATAGCCGTACTCAAGACCAGTGGATTGAATTATCTCAGTGGTTCTTGACAAAAAGAAAAGAAATGGAAAAAAAATGATAGTTGTTGCTAAGTGCTCAGCTTAAAATTCACGCCGTGGCGGCTTGACTTGCTTGTAGCACTCGCGGCAATACACTGGCCTGTCTGCTTTAGGCACAAAAGGCACTTGTGTCTTTGCGCCGCATTTAGAGCAGGTAGCATCGTGCATCTGACGCTCTCCGAATTCCATTCCATTCACCCGTTGTCTGTTAGTTATAACGAGAAGAAGTCTCGATATACTACAACTGAAAAACAATTCCCCCTTTATAAAGCTATGCTTTTTACCAGGGTGAAGGAAGAAGGCAGAAGGTTGTAGGCATCAGAATGTACTGAGGCCATTGGCAATTGGCTGTTAGTTGGCAGTTAGTAGTGTGTAGGACGAAGCGGAAGGGCGAAGGTTTAAATATGCTCCTCGCCATTTCACCATTAAAAAGAGGACAATGAACCCGCTGCTCATCATACTTATCTGTCTAAGCTCGATGTACATCCTAACAGAGCTGCTCAGGCGCACTGGCATTCCACGCGTCGTAAGCCAAATACTGGCAGGCATGATTTTCTCACTCCCATTCATCCGCGAGCAACTATTCACCCAACAAAGTCTCTGGCTAATAAGCATATTCGCTGAAATAGGAGTAGTTCTCCTGCTATTCTTTGTAGGCTTGCAAATAGATTTCAAACAGTTCGGCAAAAACCTCCCAACCTCCCTCTGGATCAGCGTGCTAAACACCCTGCTACCATTAACACTTGGCTTTCTCGCAAGCCACTACCTATTCGGACTTCCAAAATACGGCTCGCTCATTGTAGGAATTTGCATGAGCGTCAGCGCAAGCGCACTAAGTCTAGACCTGCTGGCAGAATTCAACAAACTACGAACCAAACTTGCGGCGCTAATTGTGAGCGCAGGAACATTCGACGACATAGTTGAAATGTTCCTACTAGCAGGAGTGTTCACAGTCCTGGAAAGCGCTGTAAAACACATAACAATAGTAGAACTAACAATAAACGTCTTCCTCTTCGCAGCACTAGTATTCACATTCCGCTACTGGCTCATCCCAAAAATCATAAAACAAATCGAACACCAACCAGAACACGCACAACTATTCACAGGCGCAATAATCATAACACTACTCATGGCAGTCCTGGCAGACCACCTAGGAATAAGCGCGATGATCGGCGCCCTATTCAGCGGAGTAATCATCCGACAAATAATGAAAGAACCAGGACACAAGCCGTGGGAAAGACAAGAAATCACACACTCAATCCACACTATCGCGTTCGGCCTATTCGTGCCATTCTTCTTCTTCGCAATAGGCATCCAAACAGACCTCCTCTCAATCTGGAATAATCTACTATTCAGTACCGTCATCACAATCCTAGCAATAATCGGAACAGTATTCGGCAGCAGCATAGGCTACTACATTACAAATCGCAACTGGAAAGAAGGAAGCATTGTTGGCTGGGCAATGAATGCAAAAGGAGACACTGAACTCATCGTCGCACAACTCGCACTCAGCGTCGGAGCAATAACTCATGACGTGTTTAGTTCCCTTATCTTCATGGCAGTAATTTCAACACTAATCTCTCCATTCGTACTAAAACACTACCTCAAACTATTATAGTACCACTAGTTCAGGTAGACGAAACATTATAGCGACAAACTTTAATAATCGGATAAAAATAGTAAAGTTTGCCGAATATAATGATCGATAACCATATACGAAAGTTAAAGTCGATCACTATAAGTAAACAACTGCAATACAACAACACATGCCAGGCTACCTTACTCCTTTCAAACGAATAGCAATACCAGTCTACGGACCAGTAGACACAACAACAGTCTGGCAAATCATCGACCACCAAGCATTCCAACGCATGCGCAGGATCAGACAACTAGGCCTTGCAGACATCATCTTCCCAGGAGCAGTCCACACAAGATTTGAGCACCTAATAGGCGCTTACGAACAATGCAGACGCTACACGGCTGAACTGCTACGCAAAGAAATGATGACACGAGAAGAAGCGCAAGCTGCAGAAATAGCGGCACTACTCCACGACGTCGGACACGGACCATACTCGCATTTAATCGAAGACGCACTAAGAAACAGCGCGTTCAAAAGCCACAACACCCACACCAGCCACATCATCAAAAACCACCTGGCAGAAACAATAACCGCAAGCGGAACAGACGTCAACCTTGTTCTATCAATAGTCGAGAAAAAACACCCACTCAGCCAACTAATCTCACACAAAACAATAGGCGCAGACAAAGTAGCATACATCACAGTAGACCAACACCACGTCGGCTATCCGGCAAGCCCCCTTGTAACAGCAGACTTGCCAAGACACATGATCTACAAAGACAACACACTAGGAACTGACGAACGCATGAAAGAGAACCTGATAGCACTACAACGATTCTACTTCACAATGTACAGCGAAGTCTACATGCGAAAACAAACAAACGCAGTACAAAGAGTCTTCGAACGAGCAGTACAACTAGCACTACAACACGGCGCGCTAAAACCAGACGAAATCTGGCAACTCACCGACGACCAACTAGTTTCTAAACTCATACATGCACAAGGATCATGGACGAAAACAGTCCAAGAACTTTTCTACGGGCACAGAAACCTGCTGAAAGCAGCAGTTGTATTAAGACCGCCAAGCGAAGAAACAAAAGAAATAATAGTCGGAAAACCAATAAGGACACTGCCACTAGCAGACAACAAATTCTTCGAACACTACGCAAACCCAGACAACGTACTCAAAGCAGAACAAGCACTCGCAAAAGAATTTGAAATACCCTTAGACGACATCGCATTCTGCAGAGTAGCACACCCAAGCAAACTCGTACCAGAAGACGTCCAACTCTTCGACCCACTAGGCAACAAAACCATGACGCTATTCGAAAAATACCCAAAACACAAGCACAGCATGCAAGAACTCGCAGCAGAAGTCACAGCATTCAGAGTAATGGTAGCAGACAAACACAGAAAACACTTCTCAGAACATGCAGAGAAAGTGAGCGAGATATTGCACCAGAATGTTAAGGAATTAGGCTGTAGGACGTAGGTGGAAGGGATGCTGCACCAGCCTTAAATACGCAATACTTATAAGTTACAACAAGGAATTTCTCACGTATGCGGCCGTGGCACAACCCGGTACTGCGCCGGTCTTGAAAACCGGTTTCCGCAAGGATATCCCGGTTCAAATCCGGGCGGCCGCGTATGGAAGACCAAAGTTCTCTAGTTCACCAACTTTATGCAAAGATTGCAAGAATCTACACCGAACGATTTCACTCGCCCTCGGAATTTCTCAACGAATTCATGACCCTTGCCAAACCAAACTGCCTCATCCTTGATGTTGGATGCGGTCCCGGCATCGATTCAAACCTGCTCCATAAACGCGGCTACCGCGTGATTGGCATCGACTTTTCAGAAGACATGATCGCGTTCGCAAAACAACACTTCCCTGATATTGATTTTCGCATAGGAGACATGCGTAAGCTGAGCTTTCCAAATGGGCACTTTGATGGCATAATCGCAGCATACTCGTTGATCCACATATCCAAGAAAGACATTCCTACAGTGCTCAAAAGTTTTAGCAGAATACTCAAAGTTGGCGGAATCGCATACATAGCAGTGCAAGAAGGCGAATCACAAGAAGGATTTTTTGTTGAACCACTCAAACCTGACGAAAAAATGTTCCTGAACATTGTTACTATTGATGAAATTAGCCAGCTCCTATCTGATGCCGGCTTTGAAATCCTAAAAACACACACCAAATCACGCCACCAAAAAGGAGAATTCCCATTCAAAAAATTATTCATCTTGGCAAAAAAGAGTTAATTCAGAGCAAACCCTGGGCAGGGATAATCAACCCAGCGGGACAGTTTCACACAACAATCCTTTGCTTTTCAATCTCAAGTTGGATGAGTTGTTTTGAAACAAGCATGTCGATTTCAATGAGTTTTTTCACCAATGGATTGTCGAGATGGAGTTTGTACAATTCTGCTCTGCCGATTTTTCTTGTCTTTTTTACAATTCCTAATTTCACAAGGCCTTGCCAGAATTCGTGCAGTGTGCTCCAGGCGATTTCTGCGCCCTTTGAAATGTCTGTTAAACTGTAATCAAACTCTTGATTGTCGATGAGAAAGTCCAATACTTTCGATGTGGGAGAATCTCCGAATACGAGTCTAAAGGAGGTTTTTTCGCTTTCCATACTGTTCTCTAATAGAAGGTTGTATATAAGTTTTTTGCTGTTCTAAACTTCCAATATCGAACGAACTTATAAATAGACGAAGAAATTCTATAAACTCATGAATCTTCGTGTTGTTATCCTCAGAAAATTATTCCGCCGCAGAGTCATTGGCGGAAAACACACCGCTTTCGAAAACGTGACTTCTGGAATTCCGAGCCATCTTTCAGGTGATGCAAAAACTACGGCTGATGAACTGATTAAAGAAAGGCTCATTCTTTCTAAACCAACATCGTACGGTCTTCAAATAAGTTTGAATCCCGAACGATTGGATGAAATCATAAAAATAATCGAAAGCGATGAGAATTAGGTGTTCAAAGGCCAGCGCACAGGAATACAAACAACCTTTTCACCACTTTTCTCCTGTCACAACAATTATTATACCACTTCTTATGAACAGGCATCATGGAACGAGTGCTTCTTTGGGAGAAAGACATCAAACGGCCCAATACAGAACAGCAAAAAGTTGTTGGCGGCATAAATCACGTATTTTACGGAGAAAGAAAACAACTTCTGGCACCAGATGGAAAACCGTTAGAACGACCGCTAAACGAAGACGAAACCCGGCGTCTTGCCGAGATCGACAGAGGCCTGGATTATCGTGTCGAAAGCGCAATGAACAGACTTAATGGAATTGAAAGAGGTGGAAGATTCTTTACACTCAGACCGAGATTTGTTGCACAACACGGACAAGTTGATGAAACACTCACAGCACTCCGCGATACAAACACAGACACTTGCCTGTTCAGAGAAGCAGTCAGAGACGCATACATACAGTTGCTTGCAGCAGCATTCTCAAACAAGTACAGGGATAAGGTTATCCAAACACCTGTTGACAGGCCATACCAACAAAGCGTTGTAACAAGAGAAGCGTACAGTCCAGACCTTGAAAACACGTGCATCGGCGTCTTCTTGCGCGCAGGAATATTGCCCGCAGTTGTAACCGGCGACTGGGTACAACGACAAACCGGAAGAACTCCAGAATATGCAATCTTCAGACCAAAACGCAAAGAGGAAGGCGGCTTGCACCACGTCAGCGAGGAAGAACACACTTTCTACACAAAGGAAACAATCGAAGGCAAACACTTTGTAATACCAGAAATCATGTGCGCAACAGGCGGAAGCCTTTTCGCAATAGAAGGACTTCTAAGAGAAGAAGGAATAACGCCTGCAAAAATCACAATGCTTGCCCTCATCAGCGCATTGCCAGGAGTTTACAACGTGGCAAACAACAGCGAAGCACGACTTGCCAGCTTCAGAATAGACCCAACACTGAACGACGATTTCTTCATCATGCCCGGACTCGGAGACGCAGGAGACAGGCTTGTTGGAAAGAAAACCCCTGCAGACCTATGCTCGCTCTTCCGCGTGCTGGGCAAAGAATTCTGCCGCAGATACAAAGACCAAGTCCACGCACTATACAGCGTGACACGAGAAACCATGCCGTCGGATATATTCTAAAACGTAAGCTTTAAGAGCAACAACTGTTATTTATAAACCATGCAAAAGAAGGTGCACAGAAATTGGTTGCAAATAGCAGGCTACGCACTTGCGATCCTAGCAGCAGCATACATTGCTTATTCTGTATGGTACTACCTGTCAACAGCAGAAAAAGTCGAAGAGTTTGAGGTTTGTTACGTAGACAAGTGCATCAAAACATTCCACGCGCATGCAGACATTACAATAGATCTCTGTGGCAAAAAAATGTCATTGCCATTAGAACACGGACCATTAGAAGGACCGCACACGCACAAAGAACGCAATCTAATGCATTTCCACGAACGACTCCCCTACGAGCCGACAACAGGCAAGCTCCTAGAAGACAGACCTCTGCGCTTGGAAACGTTTATGAAAGAATTCAAAATACCATTCAACGAAACGTGCATTGCTAACTATTGCAACGGCAATGCCTGCCCAGACGGAAAAGAAGGAGTAGTGAGAATGATGGTCAACCAAGACCAGACATTTGCATACCAAAAATACGTCTGGAAAGACGGCGATGAAATCATCATAACATTCAGTTAAAAGAGGTATCGACGAAAGCTTCGCTTCTGTCGGAACCTCCTCATAAATATCGGAGGTGCATTATGGCAAATGTTTGCGCAACATGCGGTAAGCTGAGAAAAGCAGGCATGATCACCAAAGAAGGCATGCTATTCTGCGACACCCAGTGCCACGAAAAGTACAAGAAAAAAGACAAAAAAACCTGCGAATTTTGTTAAATGGCAGAAATCAACCTCCCAATAATAATTGGAGCAGCGCTAATAGACGGAATAAACCCGTGCGCATTTGGCGTGTTGATTTTCCTTCTAGCATTTCTAGCAAAAACAGCACACAAAAGACACATGCTCTTCAACGGGCTAGTCTACATATTCTTTGTATTCCTAACCTACTTTGCTGCCGGATTAGTACTTCTGCCAGTCATCCGCAAACTCGCTGGATTCAGCGTAGCAAGCTACTACGTAATAGCAGGACTTGTAGCAGTTGCAGGATTATTAGAAATCAAAGACTACTTCTGGTACGGCAAAGGGTTCAGCCTGGGCATCATTCCAGGAGAAGCAGAACGCATCAAAATGTACGTCCAAAAAGTAGGAGACAGCCCATTAACAGCAGCATTCCTAGGCACGTTTGTAGCACTAGTAGAACTACCCTGCACAGGAGCAGTCTATCTTGCAGTCCTAGCGCTAATGTCTCTCAGCGGAGTAACGTTCAACAACATGGCATTCCTAGTCATCTACAACTTAATCTTTGTATTGCCATTAGTAATTATTCTATTATTCGTAGTCAAAGGAATACATTGGAAATGGTTCGAAGAATGGAGACAAAAAAACAAAAAATACATGCGCCTATTCATCGGACTATTGCTATTATCACTTGCAGCATGGATGATATATTACACGCTAGCACTGGGATAGTTGGTAGTGTGTAGTAAGTAGTTTGTACGGAGGAAACATGAACAAACAAACACTAGCCTTCCTGAACCTTGTCGCACTAGCACTATTATACTTAGGTTTCATACCTGCGAGCAGGGAAATAGCAAGTCTGCTCATACTCATCGTGGCAGTCATTCTGTTCATGAAACGATGATCAATTCAAAGCATACTTTAATGTCTCAGAATCAGTAACGAGTTCAACAAAACCCTCATTATTCTGTACCCCTTTTAACTCCAATATACTGTTCTGGGCGGAATCAAAAATCCAAAACTTGTCCCCTTTAAACACCACATTCCACGCATGAAACGTGTCAACAACCTCGTTTTGCGTGCGAAGAAATCCTGAAACCCAATAACTCTCCCGCCCCAACTCTTGCGCCAATAACTGAGCAATCACGCTCATTTCAGTGCACTCGCCAACACGATCACGAACAAGAGCGCTTAATGCCACTGCAACTCCTGATTTGTATGGTGTACCGTTCCTATCATAATACTCATTCTGCCTGCCTTTAGTTAGTCGCTTCGTAAAATGTGCCCGTATTGCCTTAATGTTAAGACCGCCTGCACGACGAAACGGAACAAGAACACCAGCAACGTCATCAACAAAAATCCAATAGTCGGATCCCTTCTGCACATAATCGCCCTTGCGAATCAGAGGCAACACCACTAGTTTCTTTCCAATCGCCCACTCCAACCACACCCTGATCTCTTCGGCAGTCGCCATGAACAAATAACAAGCCAGCTGCTATTTATTTCTTCTGAATGCCAACATAGTCAACAACAGGCTGCTTAGCGTCCTTGAAAATCTGCCAAGTCTTCACGAATATTGGATGCCAAACCTGAAGATTTTTTGCAACCTCTGATTCAACCTTTTGAACAGCCCAAAAACCACCAGAAGAAACCTCGCCCTTATCAATAACCGGCTCTTGCTTAACATCACGCAAAACGTAAACCGCACCAAGCATACGCTCAACACCCTCATGCAAACCAAAACGCGCAACCTCCTTGACTTTCGCAGGGACTACAACCAAGCCAAGCTCTTCACGCAACTCTCGAACAGCAGCCTCATGCAACGTCTCGCCATGCATGACATGCCCCATCACACCACCCTGCCAAGTGCTTGGAAAAACATCTTTCGTGCTTGAACGCTGCTGTACGAACAACCTGCCACCAGGGTCGAAAACCAAAATAGTCACGCCCCGGTGCAACAACCCCTTCCTGTGCACTTCATCACGGGAAACAGTACTGACAATGTTGTCATGCATGTCCACAACGTCAACAAGCTCCATTCTCTCACCCAAGAAAAACAAGCAACAATACCATAACACCAATGCCCGCGATAAACGCCACAAGCTGGCCAACAGACTCCTTCATCTTCACACTCTTATGCAATTCAGGCAACAAGTCAGTACATGCGATATAGATAAAACTGCCCGCGGCAAACGGAACAAGCACGTTAGTAACGTTAGTCGTCTCACTGAGCAGCAAGGCAACAATAACCCCTATCACAGAGGTCAACCCTGACAAGAAATTATAGAACAAAGCCTGGGAACGTTTAAACCCTCCATGAATCAGAACGCCAAAATCCCCAATCTCCTGGGGAATCTCGTGCAAGATAACAGCAAGCGTAGTGGAAACACCAACCGGCACGCTAACCAAATAACTCCCGCCAATAATCAACCCATCAATAAAGTTGTGCACTCCATCCCCGATCAAGTTCAAATAAGCAAAAGGCTGAGGCTGAACATGATGGTGAGAAGCAGCACACTTATGCAAATGACAATGCCGCCAAATTATTTTCTCAATAACGAACGAAACAATTATGCCCAAAAGAATATACAACGAGATTGAAAGTCCAAATCCCCCATCCGCAGCCTCCGGCAGCAAGTGGATAAACGCATCACCCAATAACGCACCAGCGCTAAAACTCACCAAGTACAACACAATACGCTGCAACTGAGGAGTCTTCATCGCGAACGTCCACAAACCAATAAAAGCAATAGCGCTAACTATCACAACGCTCAGAATAGGATATAACCACTGCATCAAACAACAAATTACGAAAAGGGTATAAAAAGGTTATTCATTCATTGAGAGTAGTTAGGATGAAGGGCGGAGGAAGAAGATAGTTTGTAGTCTGTAGTGCGTAGTTTGTAGTACGTGGCAAGACGTTGCATCAACAAGACCCGCGCACAATCTCCAACACGTCAGTGGGCGTTTCTAAAGTATAATCCGCACGCGTTAACGGAATGACATCCTGCTGTAATTTTGGAACAAAACCATACTTGGCCCACGCGGTTCCAAACCCATAATTTTTAGCGCCAAGAATATCGCGCACTGGATGATCGCCAACCATCAACACACCCTGCGGAGAATCACGCTCCAAAACAGACAACACCCGCTGGAAAGCCTCTGCGGAAGGCTTTTGCAAATGCCCCCCATCATCTCCACCAACAACACTATCCTCAAAATACGGCTCCAACCCCGTATCACACAAACGATCAAAAATCTTCAAACGAGGAGCATCAGAAAGAATTGCCAACCGCACATTCAACTCCTTCAGGCCATCCAGCGTTTCAACAACACCCTCATAAGGATGAAGAAAATCACGCTGCCGTCTGCGATATGCAGTCTTACCCATCTGTGCGAAACGCTCAAGTTGCACTTCTTTCCTAATGCCTGCATACTCTGCAACATGCCAGAACAACAAAGGATCCTCCCAGCCATGATTCCTATACACCTCATCAACAATACACCAAGCCTCTGACTTGTTCACTGGCAAACCACGCTCGATCATTTTGTCCAAAGCGGCATCAACAGACTGACGCTTCATTGTATGAAAATCAACCAGAGTATTATCCAAATCGTAAACAACCGCATCGACACGCATATAAGAGCCAATTAAGAATAGCTATTTAACGATTATTGGGCTGAAGAAGAATCACGCATCGATCAGCTCAATCTCGATGTATCGGAAATCCGCAAGAACCATAACTAATTGTTCGGATTTCCGAGCACACTCGAAATCGAATGCTAGAATTATGCATCGATCATTTCGATTTCGATGTGTCGATCGATGCGCCACAATAACCAATAGTTGAACGCATTGTCGATCACAGTCGAGATTGAGATCAAAATTTACGCATCGATCATCTCAATCTCGATGTTAAGACCTTCAGGAACAGGAATACGCATGACCAAACGCAAAGCGCGCTCGTCCAAGCCAAGATCAATCATGCGCTTGTGAACACGCATCTCATAACGCTCCCAAGTAGCAGAACCACGGCCGCCCGGAGCACGCCTTGTAGAAAGCTTCAAACGTTTGGTAGGCAAAGGAATCGGACCGCGCATCTCAACACCAGTCTTGTCAGAAATATCTTTAATAAACGCACAAGTCTGGTTCAACTTGTCGATGTCTACACTTGCCAACTTGATTCTTGCCTTTTGCATATTAAATCAAAAAACAAAATTGTTACTTCTTGACCAAGTCAATGCACATACCGGCCGCGACTGTGTTTCCGGAGTCGCGAACAGCAAACCTGCCCAAAGGCGGGAATTCCTTGACCTTCTCAATAACAAGTGGCTGCATCGGCTTGATTTTAACAACAGCCGCGTCACCGTTCTTGATAAAGTCAGGATGGTCCGCCAAAGTCTCGCCTGTAGCAGGGTTGATCTTCTTCACAATCTCGGTAATCTGACACGCAACCTGAGCGGTGTGAATGTGGAACACAGGAGTGTAACCAACAGTCACAACAGTCGGATGGTTGAGCACGATCATGTTTGCGGTGAACTCAACAGCCACAGTAGGAGGGTTGTCAGCTGGACCAACAACGTCTCCCCTCTTGATGTCCTTCTTCTCAACACCACGCACGTTGAATCCAACGTTGTCCCCTGGCTCTGCTTCCTGCATCTGCTCGTGGTGCATCTCAACAGTCTTAACTTCGCCTGTAACACCCTTGCCAGCAGGACCCGGCATGAAGACGACCTTCTGGCCAATCTTCAAAATACCAGTCTCAATCTTACCAACAGGAACGACACCAATACCCGTAATGTTGTAAACATCCTGGATCGGCAAGCGCAATGCCAAGTTTGTCGGCTTCTGAGGAACAGACAAGTTGTCCAAAGCTTGAAGCAAAGTCGGACCAGTGTACCACTTCATGTTGCCCAAAGACTTCACAACGTTCTCTCCAGGATATGAAGCAATCGGAACGACCTGCACGTTCTCAACCTTGTAACCAACGCTCTTGATCAAGTCCTGAGCTGCCTTTTTGGTGGCTTCAAACTTTGCCTGATCGTACTTGTTCAAATCCTGCTTGTTACAAGCAACAATGATCTGACCAACACCAAGCGTCTTACACAAGAAAGCATGCTCCTTTGTCTGAGCCTGAATACCCTCAGAACCAACAACCAGAACCGCAGCGTCAGCCTGAGACGCACCAGTAATCATGTTCTTGATAAAGTCCTTGTGACCTGGCGCATCAATAATAGTGTAGTCATACTTTTGCGTGCTAAACTTCTTGTGCGAAAGGTCGATAGTAACTCCACGCTCACGCTCTTCCTTCAAAGAGTCCATAACGAAAGCGAATTCAAAACCGCCCTTGCCAAGTTCCTCTGCCTTCTCCTTCAACTTACGCATGGTCTGCTCATCAATAGTACCTGCGTCAAACAACAAACGACCTACAGTCGTCGATTTACCGTGGTCAACGTGACCTACAAATACAATGTTCAAGTGTGGTTTTGCTTTTGCCATATTAAATACCCTCCTTATTGAGTAGTACTAATATTCGAATGTCAAGCGGTGGTTTATAAAGATATCGGTTTCGAAAAGATGAATGGCGAAGGAAGAAGGTATTAGGACGAAGGGCGAAGGAAGAAGGTATTAGGACGAAGGAAGAAGATAGAAGTTCTTCAACCTTATACCTTCAACCTCAATTAAGTATTAGGCGTTGGACATTGGGCGTTAGGATGAATAATCTCCTTTATACCCCAGAATGTCTTCCATGCGCTTTACCGCGTTCAATGGAACATTCCTGTAGCCGCAATCTAAGTGCGCAACCTCAAAACCTCGAAGACCAGTGATGAATTGCGCGAGTTCCTCCTGTTTAATGCACCCGCGCAAAGTATATTTATTGAAAAGTTTCGTTCCGTTATACTGTGGACAAGAACTTTCAAGCTTGAATATTCTTGCAACACGTGCATCAAGTCTAAGAAATGCATCAAATTCCGCATCAATATTTTCAATTCTTGCACCCATCTCGCGCAACTTCTTCCTTGCAACGCGAGCATCAACATCACTCATTGCCTCAATTTCCTCACGTATGTCTGTCAGCAAACATCCTATTCCCAGGGGGCTTGCCTCAAACTCAACAGCGGCATCATCTCGAACAAAGCCGAAATAGTAGCTCATCTTATCGTTCTCAAAATACAAATGTGCAGCAATAAGGCATTTGTCAGGAATCGGACTTTGTCTCAATGCACACGCAGTAAGGTCAAAACTCATAGATTTAATTCGTTTCTGCATACGCTAACGAAGAGCAATCACTTAATAAATTTTCCCACTCTTCAATACTGACAAACATAAATGCTTAAATAATTTGGCTGTTGGCAGTTGGTTGGAGGGGATATCATGGCAAAAGCAAAAAAGAATGAAACCACATTACAACACGTTAAGGAACAGGTTTCTGCATTGAACGAGAAAGTTCACGAGTTAGGCGGGCAAACAACAGAGTACATCTCAGAAAATCCAGTGAAGAGCACGTTAACCGCGTTCGCAGTAGGTGTGGTATTGGGTGCGATGCTCATGAAAATGATGGAGAGGAGATAATGCTGGAAGAAGTAACCAAACTAATCACAAACGAATTGCATAAGTCAATCATGCCAGCAGTCAGTGCAGTAAAAAGCAACATACTGGTTTTTGCGATCAAAGTAGTTGTTCTGTGCCTATCATTAATTGCGCTTGTTGGAGGATTAGTTCTTTTGGGCAGCAAGTACATCGGTCTAGATGTGATGATGATTGTTACCGGCGTGGTATTGCTTGTCACGTTCCTCCTGCTCAAGTAAAACCTCGTGACGCTGCAATGCACGCAAGATATCGTACAAACCAACTAGAATTAATTTTGAAATAACAAAAATAGGAATGGCAATAATCAGGCCAAGCGCGCCAAACAATTCTCCGCCCAATAACGTGACTATAATGACTAGCAATGGGTGCAGATCAACATATTTAGCCAGAACCCAAGTCTGCAAAATCATATTGTCAACAAACTGTCCAACACCAAGCACGACCATCGCCCAGCCAGCCAAGCTCCAGTCACCAGCAACAATCGCGGCAAAGCCAAACAAAGGAGCAGTCAACAACGGACCCAAGTAAGGAATAATGTTCAGCAGGCCACCAACAATGGCAAGCAACAAACCATTCGGCATACTTATCAGCTGGAAGCCAATAGCGTAAATAATAATCATCCCCACTGTTTCAATTCCTTTCGCGCTCACGTAGTCCTCCAAATGTGCGACGCTATTATACACTATCGTCATGATAACTTCAAAATAGTCGTTGGGAATGTAAGACTTCAACAATTGACCAAGTTCTTTTCTCGTAGCAACCAACGTTCCCGCAATAATCGGCGCAGTAACCAACCCCGTAATCAAAGCACCAGAATAATCAAGCAATGTTTTTACGCTGTCGAATAATTGGGCTTTTGCACCATCAATAATCTTGTCGATAAACGGGAACATCTCCCGCACGTGCGCAAGCTGTTCATTCAAACGCTCAAAGGTTGTAGGCAAACTATCAGAGATCTGGCGAACTTGCTCAACCAAAGGAATGCTAACGTACAATACAAACGCAACAAACAATGCCAATCCTATCAACGACAACACAACATAGCTCTCGCCGTCGCTCAAGCCATTTCGCCTGCAAACACCCAATGCTTGCTCGACAAGTAAGTACAGAACAAAGCCAGCTGCAATTGTTAGCGTGACCATTGAAAAATAATATAACAAACCCGCCGTAATGAGCATTAAAAATATTCCGATTACAAATTTTATGTAGAATGCCGGCTTCATTTTTCCGCAAGCCGCTCGTTAGTCACGCGCAACCGCTGGCCGAGAATATACGCGAGATTCCATAACAACTTAGTAGCCAAACGGGGATGGTGCTTCACGAGTTGCTGCAAGTCCTGCTTGAAAATACAAAAAAGAATGGCGTCCTCTGCTACAAAAGCAGTGGCAGAACGCGAGGAATCATCAACCAATGAGAGTTCGCCGAAAAACATGCCTTTAGAAAGACTTGCCAGCAAAGCTGTTTTTTGACCATGACGCTCGATTTCAACCCTTCCTCTTAGAATGACGTATAACGCATTGCCAGGATCTCCCTGAAAGAAAACATGATCGCCCTTCTTATACTGCCGCAAATTGGACTTGTTCACAACGACATCAATCTCCTTTGGAGTAAGGTCCTTGAACAACAAGGACTGCACTAGCTCGTGCTTTAGCTTTCTTATATCCGGTTTTTCGAAGATGAACTCGTAAAGTTGGCGCATACACCCTCAGTTGTTTGTTACCATTGTCTGATAGTTACATATTTATAAAGGTTATGGTTATTAGGACGTAGGATGTAGGATGAAGATAGTTTGTAGTCAGTAGTTCATCGGAATTGTAATGCAATTCCGAGGTGATCGGAAATTGAAAATTTCCGACATGTGGTGAGTGGACTGCCGACTACTTACTACACGCTACAAACTCGCGCTGTAGGACGAAGGCGGAAGGTATTAGGATGAAGGAAGAAGCGGAAAGATGAAGATGCAAATCGACCAAACAATGCTTGACAAACTTTTCGCACAACTCAGAATCATACACACCTCACACTGGAAAACGCCAAAACTTGAAGAGGTCAAGAAGGAAATAGAACGAACAGGCACATTCTCATTCAGAATCGGAGCGAACCCATGGGTTGCGGAAGTCAAGATAACAATGGACAAGATAACGTACGACACCAACCAAGAACTGCCAGAAAGAATGAGAAAAAAGATGGAAGAGATGAAAAATAAGTTTGACAATTCTGTTAGAGTATAAACGTGGTAGAAAGTTATTTAAACTATCCTTACATAAAATTACTCATGGTAAAAACTTTTCACGTTATTATCTCTCAAGACGAAGACGGAGTTTATACTGGCAAAGTTCCAGAGCTCAAAGGCTGCTTAAGCCAAGGCGACACTCTTGATGAACTTATGAAAAACATCAAGGAAGCAATTGAATTATGCCTTGAAGTTGAGTCAGAGCACCCTGAAAAAGTAGCTGAAGATCAAATCAAATTCATTGGAGTACAAGAAGTAGAAGTATGAAACTTCCTTTACTCTCATCAAAGGAAGTCTGCAAGTTCTTGGAAAAAGAAGGCTTCGAATTCGTACGACAAAAAGGAAGCCACCGATTCTACCGTCACAAGGATGGAAGGACAACAACAGTACCCCTTCATGCAAACAAAGACATCAGCAGAGGATTGCTGCTTGAAATACTTCAAGAAATTAAAATGGAAAGAGAAGAATTTCTCAAAAAATGCAAATAATTATTTCGTCGTTGCAAACTCATCACCGTCAACATGAAATGGCCGCTTGTCGTCAACACCCATAAAGCTGTGAACAACTTTTCCTAAGAACAGAACGTGATCACCGACTTCCTTGTGCTCGACAACCTCGCACTCCAACCAACCAAGCGCCTCCTTCAAGCGAAAACAGTCAACCAGCTTCTCGCATGGCAACTCGTGCAAACCAATAGCTTCCAACTTGTCAACATACTCTCCTGAAACAGACATAGCTTTACGAGCGTGCTCCACAACCCTGAATGGAACAAAGTTCACAACAAAAACCCCACTTTCCTTAATCATCTCAGCACCACCCAAATTCTTCTGAACAAAAATAGAATACATTGGAGGATGACTGGCAGAAGGACTGTGCCAGGACAATGGAAGAACTTCATCACGCTCCATCATCCGATTCATAATTTGCACATTGCCACGACACGAAACCAGAACAACCTGACGCGGATTATAGATTAAAGTCATCTCTTCTTCTTGTGCTCCACAACCTGACAGCCAACAACAGCAACCACCATAACAATCGCAAACAAAACAAGAGTAACTGCGTAAAAGCTCAAGCCAACAAAACGCAATTTCAACGGCACCAAATAAGCAGTTGTTGCGAACGCTGAGATGGTTTCTATCAGGATAATAGGGGCAACTGCATGCGCGGCAACGTTCAACATTTGCTTCCACCGCAAACGATACTTAGTCAAGTCAAGCACGATAAAGAAAAACGTGCCAAAAACAAGAACCATCAAGAAATATTTCAGCCACGCACGAAGGTATAGCAAAAGTGCAACGCCAGGAAGCATTAACAACAACATTATGGCAAGGAAACGGCTCGCCGCAGCCCTATTATTTGACAACTCCCGCACCTGCTCGCGCGGAATCCGCTTAATACCAAAGAAACGGTATTGAATATCATCCTTATCGATGACAAACAGTTCCTTCGACAAGTTCAAGTCCTTGTTCAAATCCACAACAACCCATGGATTAGATCTCGGAACATTCACCCTGTCAGACTGCGACACATTGCCAGACACACTAAACACGTCAAACTTTGACAACTCAGACTCAATAGTGCCACGAAGCATGAAAACTTTCGGCAAGAAAAGAATTCCTGTGAGGATAAAGACCAGAAATAAAATCTTGCTCATAAAACCAAGACTTCTATGCAGATGCAGCTCAGAAAGCTCCTTGTACCTCGGAGGATAAAACGTCCAGATCAACTCCTTGACAAACTCGGGAAGCACCATCTTTTTAGTTTGTAGTTCGTTGTTTGTAGTCAGTAGTTTCTACAAACTACCTGCTACAAGCTACTAACTCTATTTATAGGTTTTGCTTGCAAAAGTAAATTACGTCATGCCTTTCCTCAACAACTTTACCAACAATCAGCATCTTCCTTATAGCCGAATCAATGCTTTTGAAACTCATTGCCTTCTTTAGAACAGATATAACAATATCCCGCTTTGCAACACGCCTCATCTCTGAAATCGCTTTCTCAAATAAAGTATGATGAATGACTGTCAAGGAGATAACAACATCGAAACTTTTGTCAGAAAAAGTCAATGCCTCAGCAACCCCCTGAACAACCATAATCTTCGCCTTTTTGAGCAGCTCCCTTGACGGATCAACACCTGTTACTTTGCAAGGAAACAACTCTGTAACTTTTCCAGTGCCGCAGCCAACATCCAACAATTTATCTTCTTTCGATATACGCAACTCTTTCAAAATCAGCTCTGCCTTGCGCTTCTGCTCATCAAAATGCAGTTCATCATAACTTTCTGCGATCTCGTCGTAATAAACTTCATCCAGTATTGATGACATGTAATGACTCCCGGAAATCATGCGCACCCAAACAACCAGTCTCATAAACGCCCAACCAGGGAAACACGTATGAGAGAACACCCGAAGAACAGGTCAATGGGCGTAATGCCGCAACATCAATGTGCAGCTGACTGCCAGATTCCAAACCTGCTTCAAAATTTCCAATGCGCTCGGCTGCGCCAGCCAATTTCTTGCGCGAAGCAAAAGATAAAGCGAGCCCTGTTGGTAGCGAAAGCTTGCCAGCCATTCTGCCATACGCCCGCGCCATATAAGTTGGAACTTCCGCGCGTTGCAGCATGCGATCAATAGCAATCGTTGCCAAAACACAATCTGAAATTACCAGCTCGTCACGCTCTTTTTCATCAAGAATCCTTTCAAGATTACCTGTGAAAGTTCTCAATGGGCCTGTCTGCAAACGCGTTCCACCATATGAAAACACACCACTGCCCTGTGGCACAACCTGCTCGATAACAGCACCGGCTTCATGGTTCAAACGAAAAACAAACTCTTCGCCTGCACGCAGAACGTCAAGAGAGTACGTTTCATCCACACAACGATTCCAAGCTCTCTGAACTGAGGCCAGCATCATCTCACTGATTGTTGAAGAGTTGCATACCCTTCCAATCCCCTCAACCACGAAGAATATGAAGAATTATTAGCACCGATATCATTCAATGCAATCCAAAAAGGACGCATCACCTTTTTACGGAATTCAACTTGAGCAACAGAGCCTGTTCCAAATCCCGCCAGCTTTGTCCCATATGCAGACAAGCTACGCTCAAGATCAATCAAAACTTCCAGCTCTTGCGGTGCAGGAGGAAACGGGTCCTTGTTTATCATCTTTATTATTTCCTTTGCCTCAGCAATAGCCTTGATGGCTGCAGAAAGAAAAGCCTGCGATTGAAATGCATCAAGAACTTTGCCAAGCTTGAGACAAAGCACGTCAAATAATTGCGAATTCATGACGCACAAGTGACTACTCCTTTTTAAAAACTCTTCGGTTTCAAGCCAAACCAATGCAAGAAAAAGAAGCGCTCATCGATACATTTGATGAAAACGGAAAGGTCGTCGCTCACAAGTTGCGCAAAGACATCAACAAAACAACAGACATTCTAAAAGCAGTTTACATAATACTGGAAAACAACCATGAAGAGGTATATTTGACACTAAGCACAGGCGAGCTCTGGAAAGGAAAATGGGGAGTTTCAGCAGCAGGAATAGTAAGACATAACGAAACGCCATTGCAAGCAGCACAACGAACACTCAAACGAGAACTAGGAATAATCGCGGAATTACAAGAAACACACAGTGGATTTTACACATTCGGACCAGTCAAACGCTGGATGTGGGCATACAAAGCACAAACACGCTCACAACCAAAGCCAAACACAGCAGATGTTGAAGAAGGAACATGGATGACGCACACACAAGCAGAAAAATTGATAAAGAGCGGCAGGTGCATGCCAACTCTCGAAAAAGCACTCAGGTGAAAACAATGGCACTAAGACAACCAGAAAGCATGGACGAATGCGTTTACTTTACCAACAGAGCAGTCGACAAAGGACACGTCGAATGCTGGGTGTTCCGCGAAAACTGCCCAAAATGCAAAAAAGCACCAATGGGCAAACCACGCGATAAAAAAACAGGAGCTGTGAAAATTCGCGCCAAAGAATACACTTGTCCAGCATGCAACCACACTGTTGAAAAAGTTGCATATGAGGACACGCTTACAGCAAGCATTGCTTATA
The DNA here is from genome assembly GCA_016203305.1 of Candidatus Woesearchaeota archaeon. Taxonomy (GTDB): domain Archaea; phylum Nanobdellota; class Nanobdellia; order Woesearchaeales; family ARS49; genus SURF-65. The sequence goes on along the minus strand of JACQMY010000012.1, from coordinate 8,478 downwards.
CCTGCCCGCACTGCTCACACAAAGGAGAAACCCAAATACCATTCAAGCGCAAAAGCTTCGAAGGAGCAAAAGCACTCGTCTTCCTATGCGACAAGTGCAAAGGAAAAATACCAATAACCAAAAAAATGAAAGACGTCGGCAGCAAAGATGAATTACCGGAGGAAGAAGGATGAAGGAAGAAGATCTTACACCTTCGCCCTTATACCTTCACCACCGTCATGGTACACACAGCACAACCAGACGCAAAACACAAGTGCCCAAAATGCGGAAGCGGACACGTTGACCTTGTTGACAACAAAAAAGTCTTGATTTGTCTGGATTGCGGATATGAAAAACCAACAAAAAGTTGACCTCACCGCAGCAGGATGCGCAGTATATGAGAATAAAGTCCTCCTGTTGCATCACGCCAAATTAGACAAATGGCTATTCCCAGGAGGACACATTGAAATCAACGAAACACCAGATGAAGCAGTTGTGCGCGAATTCTTTGAAGAAACAGGATTGAAATTCATATTCAAACAACACGCAAACTACCCACCATGTAACGATGAGATCAAACGCTGCGCCATACCATTGCATGCCAACTTGCACAGCGTTGGCGACCACGATCACTACGGGCTCTTCTATCTGGGCACAGTAGAACACCCAAACTTTGTACGCAACAACGAAAGCAAGGACATCAAATGGTACACAGAGGAGGAAATCACACAATTACAAAACGTTCCTGATGCGACAAGGCAGATGGCGTTGCACGCATTACACATCGCTAAGAATAAATAGTCCACTTTATTCTGAATTTTTATGGAAATGCCCTGGCTTGAGCGCATCTTTGTCAACAGCCCATTCTTCGACTACTGGCGCATTAAAACCATGCGCGTGCTAAAATGCGTCACTCAAACAAAAGGGCCAGTACTGGAAATCGGCTGCGGCAAAGGAACAACAACCCAGGAAATAGCCAGAAAATTGCCACGCGCACAAATAATCGCAACTGATTACGACACCAAACAAATCAAAATTGCGAAAAAATTAATCAAAAAACACCCATTATGCTCAAAACAAATAACATACAAACAAGCAGACGCCACAAAACTGGCATACAAAACAAACACGTTTACCGCAGCATTCTCCTTTCTGACAATACACCACATCGCAGAATGGAAAAAAGCAATAGAAGAACTATACCGCGTACTAAAACCGGGAGGCAAACTCTACATCGACGATTTAGCATGTAAACCATTCCCACGCCTGTTCCACCTTTCACCCTGCCCTGCAGAAGGAGTCTTCTCAGCAAAAGACATGAGAAAAGAACTAGAACGTGCTGGCTTTACCGTGCTAAAAACGGGCGGAAGATGGAAATTCCTCATCGTGGCAAGAAAATAGTCACCGACCAGTAACTTTATATATGGCCCACTTGACGAACCGCTAATGGACCTTGAACAAGTCAAACAATGGGCGCGCAGAAACAAATACGGATTCCGCCATTGTGAAGACCGAGTACAAGCACGTCCGATAGAAGTTGCAGTAATCGGAGAAATGCCGAACAACGCCGAGCATGCCGCGGCACAATTAGAACTCATCTATGCACTAGAACCAAGAATTTTGGTACACGAACTATACACTGATTCCCCAATAGGCGACCTCGAACGCACGACAACCGCCCGGCTAAAAGGCTGGAGAGAAGCATACTTCAGAGCATTCAGACAAAAACACGGACTCGAGCAAACACTAGAACTCCGCACAGGAAAACTGCCAACAGGACCTCTCGAAAAAGCAGCATACAAAGCAGCAGGAGAGCTACGCAACGCAATGACAACAGAGAATCCAACAGTCATAGAAGAAGCCATTGCACAACCGCTGCGCCAACTCTTCCTCGGACAAGCAATACGTAGCGCCTACGCCGAAAGAATACCAGTTGTTGCAATCGTACACCATATGCATTTGCACCCGACATCACTCCTCTACGAAACATTTGGTCACAGATCAACGGCAACAGACCCCTTGCCACTTGGCTACATCGTTGTAAACCAAGAACCTGCCTTGGAAGAAGAACTCGCACGCCAAGCGAAATTCTTCAGAAGAAGATAGTACAGTCTACAAATTCTTAAAAAAGAATCACAACCCGACAAACACATGGGGCGACAAGTTGTCTTTGCAACAAAAAATGCAATAAAGTTCGAACTTGCACAAGGATTTTTCACCGTTGATGGCAAGCAGCCAATTGAACTCATCCCGCCAAATGCCCCGCTCTTACAGCGCACAGGCGCACTCGAACGAGTAGTGAAAGAAAAAGCAGTCTATGCATACCAAGCAGTAGAACGCGCATGCATGGTCATGGACAGCTCATTAGAAATCGATGCGCTCGGCGGATTTCCGGGAATTCACATAACCTCAACACTAAGAACTCTTGGAATGCAAAGAATCGTACGCTATCTTGAAGGTCAAAAACGCACATGCACGTTCCGAGTCGGTGTAGCGTATACCGACCGAGGCATGTACCACCAACAGCATCCCGGCTGCAAAGGAGGCTACAACCCAGAGTACAGAGAATCAAGCATTGATGGAAAAATAGCACCGATGGCTCACGTGTTGGATGTAATAAGAAGGAATACCGGACTGAAAAAGCTCAAGTTCGCAGACATTGATGAAAAGGCAATCAGGGATTCGCTACGCTATGATCACTGGTCTCAAATATACCTAATATTCATGCCGCGCGGAGAAAAAAGAACCCTTGCAGAAATGCCACCCGACGAATGCAAAGAGTGGGAAAAACGACTTTACCAACCATGTACAGATATCGCACGATGGATATACATAAACCGTTGAGCGTCAAAAACCACCGGTCATCGCTCGCTACGCTCGCTCAAGACCGGTGGCATGATGGTCGCCACAGGCGAGCAATAGCAAATAGCGGTGGTTTTTGAGCGTGCTCGGAACTCCACGAGTCAACGAGTGATGCTGCGCGCTTCGCTAACCACTCGTGAACACACGAGTGGAGTTCCGACACTCAAACAGTTGCTAAAACAGTTGACAAGCTTTATAAACCATCTTCCTTCTTCCAGAAACATGCCGAAAACGCCATTTTACATCACTACAGCGATAGATTATCCTAATGCCAAGCCCCATATCGGGCACGCGTATGAGAAAATAGTGGCAGACATGATCGCGCGATGGCACACGCTCCAAGGAGAAGATGTCTTCTTCCTCACAGGAACAGACGAGCACGGGCAAAAAATTGAGAAAGCAGCAAAAGAAGCAGGAAAAACTCCAAAACACTTTGTTGACGACATGTCTGCACACTTCCAAAAACTATGCACCGCACTAACACTATCAAATAACGCATTCATAAGAACAACAGACAAAAAGCACGTCAAGACAGCAATAGAAATACTCAAAAAAGTCAACAGCAAAGACAACGTCTACTTTGGAACATATGAAGGACTATACTGCACAGGATGCGAATCATTCAAAACAGAAAAAGAACTCAAAAACGGTCTTTGCCCAGACCATTTGAAAGCACCAGAGCATGTCAAAGAAGAAAGCTACTTCTTTAAGCTATCAAAATTCCACCAACAAATAAAACAACACATCGAACAACACCCAGAGTTCATACGGCCAGAATCAAAACGCAATGAGATCCTCCAAAGACTACAAGAACCACTACAAGACTTAAGCATTTCACGCGCAAACTTCACATGGGGAATACCAGTTCCAAAAGAAATCACGACTACAGCAAGCACTAAAAAACACATAATCTACGTCTGGTTTGATGCGCTGCTAAATTATATCAGTGGAATCGCGTATCCAACCAAAAAATTCCAAAAATACTGGAACAACGCACACCACTTGATTGGCAAGGACATAGCCTGGTTTCACACAGTAATCTGGCCAGCCATTCTGCTGGCAGCAGAAGTTCCACTTCCAAAAACAGTATACTGCCACGGATTCCTAACAGTAGACGGACAAAAAATGTCAAAAACCTTAGGAAACGTTGTTGACCCAATGGCAGTAATTGAGAAATACGGAACCGACCCTCTGCGCTACACTCTTCTGCGGGACGTACCAGCAGGACAAGACGGAGACTTCTCGGAAAAAACGTTAATTGCGCGCAACAACTCAGAACTCGCAGATGCATTAGGCAACCTTTTGCAACGAACAACCGTGCTAATTCAGAAAAACTTCCACGGAAACATACCAGTATGTGGAACGCTCACCGAGAAAGAGAAATCGCTTGAAAAGTCAATACCAGACTTGCAGGAACTCAACACGTTGATGGAGAAATACCAATGGCACCATGTTGTCGAGAAAGTCTGGAACTACATAAACGCTTGCAACAAGTACTGCAATGACACAGAACCTTGGAAACAAACAAATGACCCAGAAAGACTTGCAACAATTTTGTACACACTAGTGGAACATTTGCGAATGATCTCAATTCTAACCTGGCCAGTCACACCAGCAAGCGCTGAAAAAATAGCCTGCCAAATCGGCCAACCGCTCGGCAAGCTGAAAGACGCAAAGTTCGCCAAAAAAACAAAAGGAACACTCGCGCAAGCACAGATATTGTTCAAAAAGATTGAGCAAAAGACAGTTAGCCCTTCGCTATTAGCTATTGCGAAGACCACTGGCCAACAGCCAACAGTCAATAGCTTTGCAATGCTCAACCTGAAAGTAGCACGGATTGAAAAAGTTGAAAACCATCCCAACGCAGACAAACTGTACGTACTAACCCTGGATGCAGGAGAGAGAAAACAAATCGTCGCAGGCGTCAAACAATTTTATAAACCAGAAGAACTCTTAAGCAAACAAATAGTGTTCATAAGCAACCTAAAGCCCGCACAACTGCGCGGAGTAGAAAGCCAAGGAATGATGCTGGCAGCAGAAAAGGAGGGAGTTGTACGCGTGCTGGAAGCGCCAAATGCAAAACCAGGAGAACAAGTATTTGTTGAAGGAATAACGCCTGCAGCACAACAAATAACGATTGAAGACTTTCAAAAAGTCACCATAACAACAAAAGACAAAAAAGCGGCGTACAATGGAAAACCATTACAAACCAAAACAGGCACAATCTACGTGGACATTGCGGACGGCGCGAAAATTAAATGAAATCAACAATACCAACAATAGCATTCCCAATATTCTGCCTGCTATTCAGCTTTGCAATACTGTTCGCAGATCAAAACTTCACACTCAGTTTGCTAGATGAAAAAGCAGTCCCTGCAACACAACAACTATTGCAGTACTTTTGGGGAACAAACAGCATGCCGCAAGTCTTCACAAGCCAAGAACAAGCACACTTGCGCGATGTGAAAATAGTCATATGGATAGCACTCATATTACTTTTGGCAACAATTGCCATACTATATTCACAAAGACAACACTTCATGACGATAACTCTAAACGGCACCTTACTGCTCAGCCCGATACTGGGCGTCTCAGCAGTCATTCCATTCGACATCATCTTCACAAACTTCCACCACATATTCTTTCCAAATGGAAACTGGATTTTCCCGCCAAACAGCACGTTAATCCAATACTACCCTTTCACTTTCTTCCGCACGTATGCCATTGCAATAGCAGGACATGCAATGCTCACAGCACTATTCCTTCTCGGACTTTCTCGAACAGTCGAAAAGTAGTTTGGGAGTATATATCTTTCACCATGTAAAAGTTTAAATAAGGTTTAGCATTGCGAAATAGTAACAGAAATATTTACCGAAAAATAGGGGGGAACATTCCATGAAGAAACTCGCAATCATCGCAATCCTGGCAATTCTAATCGCGTGCGCACCAGCACTGCCTGCCAGAACACAGAATAATACCACTACAATCACTGAAACAGTCACTATTATTGAAGCTGAAAATCAAACAACAACTGAAACCCCCGAAAATGAGACAATAGAAGCGCCAGCGGAAGAGCCAAAAGCAAGCGCAAAAGACCTTCCAAGAAAAGAAGTAACAGAAGGAGAAACAGTAAGCTTTCCAAACCTAAAAGCAGTAGACCCTGATGGAGACCCAATCTCGTACACGTTCACAACTCCGCTAAACGAAAAAGGATTCTGGAAAACAGCAGAAGGAGACGCAGGAGAATATGTCGTAACAATCACAGCGTCGGACGGCACGAACACAGTCGCACAACAAGTACTAGTTGTTGTCAATCCTAGAAACAAAGCACCAACGATAGAGCTAGCAGAACCAATCGAAGTCAATGAAGGAGAGACCATCACAATCGAGCCCAACATCACGGACGCAGATGGAGATAACGTCAACCTATCATACACCGGCTGGATGACAGGCCCGACAAAAGAAGCAAGCTATGACGACAGCGGACTGCACAAGGTCGTGCTAACAGCAAGCGACGGAACAGCAATAACAACAAAAGAAGTCATTGTTGCAGTCAAAAACGTCAACAGACCACCACAAGTCTTCGAACTAGATGAAATAAAAGTCAAAGAAGGACAACGCGTAATAGTCAAACCAGCAGCAAAAGATCCAGATGGCGACACGGTCAAATACACATTTGACGAGCCGCTAAATGCAAACGGAACCTGGACACCAGAATTGGGAGATGCTGGCGAATACGACCTGACGTTCACAGCAACAGATGGACAAGAAGGAATCTCCGGAACAGTCCACGTGGTTGTTGAAGCTGTAAACAGAGCACCAACCATCGACCTGGCAAGCCCGATCGAAATAGAAGAAGGCGAAACGGTCACACTAACGCCAACAGTCAGCGATCCAGAAGGAGACGAAGTGCGAATCTCGTACACTGGCTGGATGAGCAGCGAAACAAGACTGACAACCTACGAAGACGCGGGCAACCACAAAGTCACCATAACAGCACGAGACTCATCTGGCAATGAAGCAAAACTCGACGTCATCGTATCTGTAAAGGACAACAACAGAGCGCCAATATTCGGAGCCGGAAGCTTCAACTAATTTTTTATGGCACTCGAAGAATCATTTGCGGATAATTATTTGGGAACAGTATACAGACTTACTCAAGTAGTCGGACGCAACAAAGAAGAAGTCAGGTATGGATTCAAGACAGCGTGTGAAGAAGCAAAATCATTTAACGCGCCTGATTTACAAACACTCGCGCAAGGCATGAAGTTCGCAAAACCAGGCATTGCACCCTTGTACAGAAATCTGAGGCAAACTGAGCTTGTTGTTGAACAACCTGCAGATGAAACTGTAAAAAGGGACATCGCACATGTTCGCTGGCCGCTTAACGAACGCGAACTAGAAGAACTCGCACAAGAACTCGCAAGCCGAGTTCGAGATCCGAAATAGCAAACCTCCTAAATCAATCTCTTTCGCCCCCGCTTATGCGCATCAAACCATTCCTTCCGCCAATAATTCTTTTAGCGGCTCACGCAATACTCCTGCAAGCAGGATTTTACGAATTCATACCCTGGTTTGACAGCGTCATGCACTTCATCGGGGGAATAACACTTGGAATGATGTTCACACAATTGTTTGACGACAAACTCACAGGCAAGGAAAAAGTCCTCTTTGTTGTCATGTTCTCGCTCATAATAGCAACAGGATGGGAAATATTTGAATACATAATGGACCCGTTTACTTCCGATTTATTGCAGCCCGGCGTTTTTGATACTGTGAAAGATTTAGTACTTGGCGGATTAGGAGCAGGAATCACTGCAACTTTGCGTTCATGTTAAGCTGTTTCAACTTCCTATGCAAAGTTTCAAAACGCAAACCTATTCTTCTAGCAGTTTTCGATATGTTTCCGTCATTCTCCAACAAAGCTTTTGTTAGATAGTTGGTTTCAAACTCTCTCTCGGCTTCCTTCAATGACTTCGGACGCTCAGGCAACTGCTTTATTATGTTGTCTGACAACTCTGGTGCCTTTCTATAGAACGCCTCATACTTTCTTGGGTTAAGAGCAGGTTTGTAATGCTCCAAGGTTTCTTCGATGATACCTTTAACCTGCTGCTTCAAATATTCACCCTTTCTCTCACGCAACTGCGCAACATTCACACGCATGTCAGCAACAATACGATGAATGCTCCTCCTGTCAACCTCGGCAACACGCGCAACATCAGCAACATTACCAAAATTAAGCCTGAGCAAACGAGCAACATACTCGTGCTTGAGACGCCTCTTTGCCTCCTTGAACTTAACACTTGTATCAACATCAAAATCCATTAAAACGCTTCTCTTCAAACGGTCGGAAATATCAGTTTCCAGTTCCGCAATCGTTATTCCAAGATTATCATGCATTGCCCGTTCCAGCAATGGCTTTACCTTATTCTCGACGATAGTTTCTAATTCATTCTCTTGCATGACATTTTTGTCGTACTCTCCAGTATATAAATGTTGTGATATTTATGTCGCAGTGTATAGTACCGTAATTGATTAACCTTCTCCAGTATATACGTCGCGCCCAAACTAGTATACGGTTCATTCGTAAAAGAGACCATGTGGTCCGCTTGGGCCAAAATGTTAACTAATATCGAT
>JACQMY010000011.1 GCA_016203305.1 Candidatus Woesearchaeota archaeon | reverse complement strand
TGCTTTTTGGTGAGGATTTTAACTGTATTGTTGGCCCGAATGGTTCTGGTAAATCATGCGCACCTGATACTGAAGTTTTATTGGCAGATGGTTCTGTCAGAAAAATAGGGGAACTTGTTGAGAAAGAACTAAAGAATGCTAAACAACTCACTTATTTTGATGATGGTGTGTTCTGCACAAATCGCTCTAAAATGTTTGTTTTCACTCTTAATCCAGAAACAATGCTTGTTGAAAAACGTCCTGTTGCTGCGTTTGTGCGCCGCGAAGGAGATCCTCACTTATACAATCTCACCACTCATTCTAATAAGAGTGTTGTAACTACCGGTTGCCATCCAGTCATGATATTCAAAAACGGTTGTGTGCAATCAGAAGTTGTTGAAAAACTATCACCTGGTTGTTTTATAGCTGCCCCCAGAAAAATTCCTCTTGAAGGCAAACAGACTGCATTACCAAAACCAACAACTGTCTACTCTCGATGTGCGCATGACGAGAACATCACTCTTCCAACTCAAACAAGCAGTGCTCTTGGACGATGGCTTGGTCTGACGATTGGAGACGGTCATATTCGCCATAACCGCATCGAGTTGGTGAATGCTGATGAGCAGTTGGTTGAAGAATGGATAACACTTTCAAAAAATCTGTTCAATTTCTCAGATCCATATGTTCGTAAAGAAGGTATTTCAAAACGAATCATCTACCATACAAGGAAACTTCCTGCCTTTCTAGCTCAACTGTTCAGCGTGCCTGAAGGAACTGTAATTAAGAGCGATTTGAAAAATATTCCTGATGAATTCATGAAGGCTGACTTTCCAACAATCGCAGCACTAATCAGTGGCTTGATAGACACAGACGGTTATGTGAGTGCAACAACTCCCACTCTGGAATTTACTAGTAAAAACAAAGAATTGGTTGATCAGGTTCAATTATTACTATTGAGGTTTGGTATTCTTTCGAGGAAAAAGGTCAAATTGAAATATGCTTCCAATACTGAGGCGAAAATTAAGAGAGAATATGCAACTTTAACTATCGAAGGTCGAGAAAATCTTGAAAAGTGCACCCGAATTCCAATAATGAGAAAATTAAAGCACGACAGACTTTATTATTGGACTTCGCGCGAAATCGTCACAAACCCAAACACTGATGTTCTGCCAGAAGAAACGAACATTTTTGTCAAAAAATTGGTGAAATTGTTGGGTCTGAAAGTTAAATGCCTAAGGAAGGAACATCCTTACCTTAGTGCTTACGTTGAGAACAGATGCTGCCCATCAAGACAAGGGATTGAAAAAGTAGTGGACCTTGCGGAAGAACGTTTTTTTGAGCTTTCAGATACTTTGAAAACAATAAAGCGTGATCAACACCAACTCACAAGCATGCTAAAATTAGCAAACATTTCAATGAGACAAGCAAGTGCTGCCATAGGCCTTAGTCCAAATGTCATTACAGATTATTGGGCAACAGAACGCGTCCATGCACGACAAGAGAATCTTGAACTTTTGCATGATTATCTGAAAGAAGAGCTTTCTACGCGACTGACACATGCTGAAAGCATAATGTTGCTATTAAGCACGCTTTGTTCCTCTGACATCTCGTGGGAAAGAATTGAATCAATAGAAAAAGTTCCAGGCACGCAGTTTGTTTATGATTTGTGCATTCTTGAAAATCACAACTTTATCGCAAACAATATTTTCGTGCACAACAGTAATGTTCTCGATGCGCTATGTTTTGTTCTCGGCAAGTCCTCAAGCAAGCAACTGCGTGCTGAGAAGTCTGCTAATTTGATTTATAATGGTGGAAAGACTAAGCAGCCTGCTAAGGCTGCTGAGGTTTCTATTGTTTTTGATAATTCTAACAAGACTTTTCCTGTTGATGGTAGCGAGGTGAAGATTTCTCGTATTGTTCGTGCTGATGGTGCGTCTAAGTATAAGATTAACAATGAGACTAAAACAAGGCAGGAGGTTGTTGAGTTGTTGCAGTGCGCAAAGGTTGATCCTGATGGTTACAACATTATCTTGCAGGGCGATATTGTTCGCTTGGTTGAGATGTCGCCTGTTGAGCGTCGTCAGATTATTGAGGAGATTGCTGGCATTGGGATGTATGAGGAGAAAAAGCAGCAGGCTTTGAATGAGTTGGAGAAGGTTGGCCAGCGTTTGAACGAGGCGGAGATTATTTTGAAGGAGCGCGAGGGTTATTTGAAGGACTTGAAGAAGGATCGTGACCAAGCTTTGAAGTATAAGGAGTTGAATGATAATGTTAAGAGGAATAAGGCGAGTTATTTGAAGCGGCAGATTGATCGTAAGGATGGTGAGCGTTTGAAGGTTGAGGAGCGTTCTCAGGGTCATAAGGATAAGTTTGACAAGTTGCAGGAGCAGGTGAAAAAGTTAAGGGAGGAGATTGCTCAGCGTAAGCAGCAGATTGTTGATATGAATGCTGAGATTGAGAAGAAGGGGGAGGTTGAGCAGATTGGCATTCAGAAGGAGGTTGAGCGTTTGAAGGTTGAGGTTGCTACTAAGAAGACGCGTGCTAGTGCTTTGAATACTGAGGTTGAGCGGATTAAGCAGCGTCGTGAGCAGTTGGGTAGGAACGCTGAGGAAGTTGACGCGAAGACCAAGGAGCTTTCTGGGCAGCGTGACCAATTGTCTGCTCAGTCTGATGCTTTGAAAAAGACAGTTGCAGAATTGGATTCTAAGATGAAGGAGTTTAGGAAGAAGCATGGGTTGGTTGATGATTCTGATATTGATAGGCAGTTTGCTGATTTGGACAAGAAGGCTGAGGAGAAGCAGCGGGAGTTGCAGACTTTAAGGGAGAAGCAGCAGTCTTTGATTCGTGAGAAGGATAAGGCTGAGTTCCAGCTTACTACTATTGATGAGAAGATTGCTAAGGTTTCTGAGCTTGAGGCTGCGCATAAGGAAGAGGTTGTTCTTTTGAAGAGGAAAAAGGATCAGTTCAAGAAGCTTGCATTAGAATTGAATGAGCTGCTTAATCAGGATAGTAAGGATGCGAGCACGATGGCTAAGTCCAGGGTTGAGCTGCATCACTTGACTGAGGAGGAGCACAAATTGTCCATTAGGCAGTCTGCTGTTCAGGAGCATATTGCTACTAATATTGCTGTGAAAAAGGTATTGGAACAGCGTGGCAAGTTTGGCGAGGTGTATGGTACTGTTGCCGAGTTGGGTAGTTCTGATAGTCAGTTTGCTTTGGCTTTGGATATTGCTGCTGCTCAGAAGATTCATAGTGTTGTTGTTGACAGTGACAAGACTGCCGCTGCTGCGATTAAATACTTGAAGCAGGAGCGTTTGGGTTTTGCCACTTTTTTGCCTATGAACAAGGTTCGTCCTGCTCTTGTTAAGGATGAGTTGAAGGGTGTTTTGAAAGAGAATGGTGTTCTTGGTTTGGCTATTGACTTGATTGATTTTGATCCTAAGTTTAAGAACGTGTTTTCGCACGTTTTTGGCAATACTGTTGTGGTTGAGGATATTGAGACTGCGCGTAGAATTGGTATTGGTAATATTCGCATGGTGACTTTAGAGGGGGACTTGTGCGAGCATTCTGGTGCTATGACTGGCGGTTATCGCGGCAAGAAGTCTGGTAGTTTCCGTGAGAAAGAGCTTGAGTCTAAGCTTGCTGAGGTTCGTAATCGTGTTGATGACTTGGAGTCTTCTTTGTCTCAATTGGATAAGTCTCGTAAGTTGAATGAGGAGAAAATTTCGAAGTTGCGTGAGTTGAAGGCTAATCTTGAGGGCGAGATTATCAAGGAGGAGAAGAGTTTGCATTTGGATACTGGTGATTTTGAGGCGTCTAGGAATTTCAAGGATGACTTGCAGAAGGCTATTGGACAGTTGAATGGTGATTTGTTGAAGTTGGAGGAGGAGCTTGCTGAACAGACTCAGCAGTTGACTTCTTTGAAGGTTGAGCGTCAGGGCTTGCGTGACCGTATTGCTCAGTTGCGTAATCCGCGCGTGCTTGCCGAGTTGAATGCTTTTGAGGAGAAGAAGAAGCAGTTGGAGCAGGAAGTTGTTCGTTTGGATGCCGAGCAGAAAGGTTTGTCTATGCAGCTGACTGACATTCTTGGTCGTGATCGTGAGAATATTGGCACTTTGTTGAAGACTTTGGATAAGGAAGAGTCTCAATTTTCTAGTGAGCGTGCTGTTTTGGATAAGGAGGTTAAGGCTGAGGAGTCTGAGCTTTCCAAGCGTGAGAAGGAGCAAGCTGCGTTTTTCTCTCAGTTTAAGGAGTTGTTTGACAAGCGTAATAAGTTGAGCCAGGACATTAATGATCGTGAGACTAAGATTTTGGGTGTTGAGGAGAATTCTCGTAAGGAAGAGTTGTCATTGAACACTTTGAGCATTGAGATAGCGAGGATAAAGGCTGAGTTTGCTGGCTTGTCTGCTGAGTTCGAGCAGTTTGCGGGTATTGAGTTAGATGTTGTAAAGCCCGAAGAGCAGTTGAAGAAAGAGATTGCTGATTTTGAGCGTTTGATGGCTTCCATTGGTAGTGTTAACATGCGTGCGTTGGAGATTTATGATGCTGTTGAGCGGGAATATGCTGTGTTGAATGATAAGAAGAAGGTTTTGTTGAAGGAGCGTGATGATGTTTTGGGTTTGATGAGCGAGATTGAGAAGAACAAGAAGGACTTGTTTTTGAGGACTTTGACTTCTATTGATACTGAGTTTCAGCGTATTTTTGGTCAGTTGATGACAAAAGGAAGTTCGTATTTGGAGTTGGAGAACGTTCAGGATCCTTTTGCTGCTGGCTTGCATATTAATGTGAAGATTACTGGCAACAAGTTTTTGGACATTCGTAGTTTGAGTGGTGGTGAAAAAACTATGACTGCCTTGGCTTTCTTGTTTGCTTTGCAGGAGTATGAGCCTGCTACGTTTTACGTTCTTGATGAAGTTGATGCTGCTTTGGACAAGCATAATAGTGAGAAGTTGGCCAAGTTGATTAGGAGTTATTGCAGCAAGGCGCAGTATGTTGTTATTTCTCATAACGATGCTTTGATTGCCGAGGGAGATATTTTGTATGGTGTTAGTATGAATCCCGAGGCAGGTTTGAGTTCTGTTGTTAGTCTGAAGATTTAATTCTGCCTTCCTACACGCTACTAACAACCAACTAGAAGCTAATTGCCAACAGCCAATTTAGGTTGAAGGCGGAAGGGTGAAGACTGTTGTTCTTCGTCCTTCATCCTACAACCTTCGTCCTAATACCTAAAACCCACATCCTACGTCCTAATGCCCACAACCTAATACCTTCCACCCTCGTCGCTAATTCATTCTGCTAAACACTTCTGCGTATTTTCTGTTGTTTAGCCATCCTGTGTATTTGTCTTTGATAAACATGGCCCAGAGTGTCATTCCTTGTAGTAGTTTGTGCTTGTAGGCCATGTATGCTTGTATTTTTGTTGGGAATGTTTTTGTTGTTCCCACGACTAGTTGTGTTTTGTTGAAGGTTTTGTTGAACGTGTAGACTGGGCATGTAACAAGTTGGTTGTCTATGAGGTCTTGGATCATGCGGTGGACTGCACGGTGGCTTGGCAGAATACTGTTTGCGTGTGTGAAGATCATGTTTGGCTTTTCTTGTTTTATTATGTTTGTGAGTTTTTTTAGTATGGTATGGTCTTTGAACTTTTGTTGTTCTAAGAAGATTACGTCCATGCCTCCTATTATTTTGTTTGCGTGCTGGCTTTCGCGTTCTTTTCTTTTGATTAGTATTTCTCGTTTGAGATGACTTAGTCCTCCATAGCTGCAAACAACTGTAATTATTCTTTTTCCTTTGCTCGCATACTTTGCTAGTGTTCCACCTGCATGCACAATATAGTCGTCATTGTGCGCTACTACGCAGAGGATGGTTTCGGTCATATGCATATTCTCATAGGAATCGCTTTTAAAGCTTTGCCTCGCGGTCTAATGCAGTCTTCGCCTTATGACACTCCTTGCACAATAGTCTTAGGTTGTTCTTGTCGTACGGGTCTATTCCTTTTCTGACTGGTATTATGTGGTCTACGTCTAGTTTTGATTTTGGTTTCCTTGCCTCACAGATGGAGCAGCGATACCCATCTCGTCTTAGAACGTCTTCTCTTACCCAACTCCATGTATGATTTCGCATAAACTCGTTCATGCATGCACTGCTACAATAGTGTCTTCTTTTTTCTGCTACTGGAGTTTCGCAATTACGACAGATTAGAAGACCGTTTACAATATTGTTTTCATAGTCCGATATGTTTGGGAATCTGTTGACGTTCATTATCGCAAAAGAAGTGTTTAAAATTGTCTTGTACGGTTGTATGCGTCGGCCGGGATTCGAACCCGGACACGCGCCTTGGAAGGGCGCAGTCATAGCCATTAGACCACCGACGCGTTAGTGAATTTGCCTCGTATTTGGTTTAAAAAGGTATCGTTAGAGTTTGAGTTCTTTTCTTAGATTGCCGAGGAACCGTTCCCAATCATCCTTCTTAATCGCAGCCCCACATGCCTGCTCATGACCACCACCATAGCCTTGCACGCCAATCAATGCTTTCTCTAGTGCTTTTGATAATGGTATGTTTGCTGGTGCTCTTAGACTGCACCGGTACTCTCCTTCTTTTTCTCTTCCTAGGATTACTATTTTGTCTTTAAGCAGATATAACAATTCATTTGCCAGGTCTTTTGTTAATGATAGCTTATCCTGTTGATAAGTCCACACGAACAGCTTGTCTTTACTTGCGTGTTTTAGTGCTCGTTCTTTGAGTTGTTCGTATTCTTTGTTGAGTGTTATGTATTTTTTCCAGAGATATTTTCCTTGTGGTGTTGTTTGTCTTAGTATTTCTTCTGGGTCGTTGATGCGCGTGAGTGTTTTGACTGCTTGTTGGACTTCGTTCATTTGTCCTTTCAGGCAGAAAGAGAAGACTTTGACTAAAATGCCTATTTCCGTTTCATACAATGCTCTTTCTGGTGTGCTTATTGTTTTTGGCAGTATTGCTGGGTTTGCTGCTTGGTATGATTCTGCGTATGCTGGGAAGTGCCAGTCTCCTATAGCACCGGTTACTGCTATCCATAGGTCTTGTGGGCGTGTTTCGCTAACTACTTGCCAGATTAGTTCTGGTGTTGGTATGTTCACTCCTCTTTTTTGCGGGTTGAAGTATTGGACGTTGTCGCGTTGTAATAGGGCATGGTGGTCTATCCAGATGACTGGTATGTTGACCGCATCAATGAACTCTTGGTCCACCATGGCTACGTCTAGGACGAATACTTTGTCTGGTTCGTATTCTGTTACTTTGCGCGCGAATGGATCTACTGCTATTCTTGGATATGCTTTTACTGGCAGTCCTCTGCCTTCTCCTAGATATCTGTAGCATAGAAGAAAACTGGCTAATCCGTCTGGGTCGTCGTGGTAGAGGAAGAGTGGCCGTTTTGCCGTGTCTAGTTCTTCTTTTATTTTGGTGACTTCTGTTGGCGTGAGCATTCTTCATTCTCCCTTCACCGCGTTTTTAAATGTGCCGAAATATATTTAAGGGTGTTGTGAGAGTTATGGCGCATGGCTGTTTGTGAGAATTGTCATAGTTTCAAGGTGTTTGGTAGTAAGTGTTGGTTTTTTTGGGAGGGTAAGAAGACTTGTTCTCAGTTCAAGCGTTCTTCTGAGGACGAGCCTCAGTTTTGCAGTGAGCTTGTTCAGATTCGTTAGACCAACAATTCTTTTATAACATTTCATCTTTGTTAATTAAATGTTCGTGCGTTCTGTTTCTTACAGGGAGAAGGAGCGTATTTTGATGCGTGCTTTAGCGAGAGCTAAGCCTTTGACTTTGAAGGAGGAGTTTTCTGGTTCTGCTCCTGCTCCTTTTGTTGGGCATTATGGGTATCCTAAGGTGAGTGTTGGTATTTTGGCGCCTCCTGAGCAAAGGGTTGATGCTTGGCGTTTTGATGCTCCGAGAGAGTGGGCTGGGGAAAACTTGCCGATTAGTGAGATTGTTGAGTTTCGTACAGGCCTAGTTAACAGTAGGTTTGTTAGTGATGTTAAGCGTCCTGAGAAGTTTGTGGAACTGGCACAGGAGGTTGCCATGGCTGACCGTCCTGTTGATGTGGATGTTTCTTTGGAGAAGCGTCCTTCTTTGAATCTTACAACTGATCAATGGCATGCTCCTCTTGGTCCGCAGGCTAGGCTGAAAAACGTTGAACTTGCTTCTAATCCTAGTATTCCAACAAAAGTGCAAAGGTTTTTTGATGATACTGACGTAAAGGCGGCAGAGGCAGTTACTGAACTTTATGGCACGGTTGATGAGAATTCTTTGATGCGGATGTTGAGTGTTGGCGTGTTTGGCAAGCAAAGAAAGCTTGTTCCTACGCGTTGGAGTATTACTGCTACTGATGATATTTTGGGCAAGGATTTTCTTGATAAAGTAAAAGACTTGCCTGTTGGCGATTACGCCACTTACTTTGGGAGCTATTTGGGGAATTATTATCTGATTTTGTTGTTTCCTGAGAAGTGGAGTTATGAGTTGTTTGAGATGTACGTGAAGCCAGGCGTATTAGAATATAGCACTGATTTTGAGCCGTTTGAGGGTCGGAAGGAATATGCACAGCAGTGCGCTGGTGGTTATTATACTGTTCGTATGGCGATTGCCGAGCACATGATTGGTAAGAAGCGTCAGGGTAGTTGTTTGGTGTTGCGTTTCATAACAGATGATTATCTGTTGCCGTTGGGTGTTTGGGTTACTCGGGAGGCTACAAGAAAGGCGTTGTCTAACAAACCGATTAGATTTGCATCAAAAGAATTGATGTTGCAGTATGCCAAGTTGTTGGCTAAGAAGCGTTTTAATGTTGATGTTGAGCACATTCTGAACCGGAGCTGGTTGTTAAGACGTCAAGAATCAAGCTTACAAAAGTGGCTGTAGATTTCTTTATCCTCCCGCCTTCATCCTACATCCTACTACCTATTTTAGATGTCCGTCAACAGCTTTAGCTACTGCTTCTACTCCGTCTTCGGTGCAGATGTGGCTGTCTGAGCCTACTTCAATTATGAACTCGTTTCTGATAAAGTTGACTGTGTGTCTGTCTAGTTTTGGAAACTCGTAGGCTTTGTCTCCTACGCTTTTGTCTGCTCCGACTTTCATGACGACTAGTCGTCTGTCGAATTCTTTCATTGCTGTCGCTGCGTCTTTGTAGCCTGTTAAAGTAACGCCTGCGGTCAATCTATCATTTCCTTTTGCTCTGATGTTTACCATGCAGTTCTTCGTGCCCACGCGGTAGGTTACAACAAAGTTAGAACTTTCGTTATTGCATGCTGTTGCGAATTGTTCTGCTGTGAGCAGTTGTTCGCAGCCTAGTTGTGTGTATGGTTCTATTGGGCTGCCGGTTGGCTCGACTGGTCCTGGGCTTACTTCAGTAGTTTCAGGTTGCGCAACTGGTGCGGGTTGTGGTGGTTGTGTGACTTGTTCTGTTGCGGTAACTTGTGGTTCTGCTGGTGCTGGTGGTTGTGCTGGTGGCTGGGCTTGTGGCGCGCATGCTGCCAATACAAGCATTAGGATTACTAGTAGTTTTTTCATTTGATTCTGGCGTGCAATAAACTATATAAATCTTTGTCCACGCCCACAATCTACTCACCACAAACTACAAACCATGACTATTCGCTCAATTATACAGGACGTTCAGGATGCTTTGCGTACGTTGGATAGTCCTCAAAAGGGTGATTTTGGCAGGCAGCGGGAAGCTGGTGCGCGTATGATGCTTTCTGGTGCTTTGAAGCGTTTGTTGGCCGCTACTAAGAATGATCCTGCGATTTATAAGTTGGCAGAACAGGCAGAGCGTGCTTCTTCTGCAGAGCTTAAAGTGTTGTTGGGGCGTGTTGCTGGTTTGGTTTCTGATGAGAAAGCTAATAGTCGTGACTTGCCGCGTGTTCCTTCTGACGTTCAGGAGGCTGTTAATGCTGACTTGCAGGAGGTTGAACGTTGCTTACACGCAGAGTGCTATAGGAGTGCGGTTATTTTGTGTGGTCGTGTGCTAGAAACCGCTTTGCACAGGAAGTATTTTGATGCTACTGGTCAGGACTTGTTGGAGAAGGCGCCTGGTACTGGTTTGGGCAATCTTATTGCAAAGCTTGCTGAGAAAGGAGTTCAATTGGATCCTGGCTTGCCGAACCAGATTCACCTGATAAATCAAGTTAGAGTGTTCTCAGTTCACACCAAACAGCAAGCCTTTGTTCCCAGCAAGATGCAGACTGAAGCTATTGTTCTTTACACTTTAGATGTTTTGGAGAAGTTGTTTAAGAAATAAAAAAACTAAGCCCAAAGGGCTAATATTGCCGCCATTATAACTAGATACACTAATTGGTATGCTGCGTGTATGGCGTATAACTTCAACGGTTTTTGCTCGTAAAAGTAGTTTGGCAGATTGACTGCTGCTACAAATCCTAGCCAGATCCAGAATGCTATGTTTGCCGCCAGACCGATGCTTTTGACGTTGAAGTAGCCTATTGCATAGCTTAGCACGTATGCCGTCACGAGTCCTGTGATAAAGCTTGCTGTTAGCGCTCTTCCTAGTCCTTTTTTCTTCTTTTTCAGGTCTTTCTCGCTTAAGCCCATTGTTTTGAGCCAGTGTTTGCCGAAAAGTGGGCCGTACCATAGCATTCCCACTATCATGTACGCGATTGTTGCAACTACTACTGCTGTTATGTTTTGCATTAGTTCTCCCTCCATTGGCTTATGTCTTTCGTAAAGCGTTCTATTGTTTTGACGACTTGGTCTGGTTGTGTTTGCAAATTCTCAGCTGTTTTTGCAAGTATGTCTCCTGTGTACTTTTCTTTGCTGGTTAATTTGAGTTCTGGCACTGCTTCTTTTTTCTGTGTTGCTTTGCGTGCTTTTTTCCAGTGTTCGAATAGTTCTAGTGCTCGTCCTGGTATTTCGTGTACGTTGCAGCCAAGTAGTTGTGCTGTTTTGTCCAGGACTGTTTTTTCTTCTTCTGCAATTTTTTGTGCTGCTTTGCCTGCTGCGAATGTTATTCGTACTATTCCGTCTTTGATTTTGTTTGCTTTTAGGATTTTTATTTTGCCTGCTTCTTGGGTGTTTTTCAAATGCGTTCCACCTCAGGCTTCGACATCTACTCCTGGTATGTTTACTATGCGTAGTTCTTTGCCTGGCACCGCGCCCCCTTGGTAGATCGCCATTCCGTATTTTTTCTCGGCATCTGCGCGTGGTAAGAATGTGAGTTCTGTTTTGACGCCTTTCGTTACTATTTTGTTTGCCTCTAGCTCGATTTTCTCAAGTTGCTCGTCTGTCAGGCTCTCATAATGTGTGATGTCTATGTGTGCTTTGTCTACGTCTTTTTTTGCTCCTGCTTGGTTTACGTGTGGTCCCAGTACAATTCGTGCTGCTGCGTTTACCATGTGGGTTGCTGTGTGGTGTTGCGCGAGTTGTAGTCTTCTGGTGAAGTCTATTTCTCCGTGTACTTTGTCTCCTGCGTGGAACTTCGGCTTTTCGCTGCAAACGTGAACTATGTATGGTCCTTGTTTGTATACTTCAGTTATTTTGGTTCCGTTCAATGTTCCGTGGTCTGTCAGCTGGCCTCCTGATGTTGGGTAGAAGCAGGTTTTGTCCAGTATTACGTTGTTGTCGACTATTTCTAGTACTGTTGCGTCAAAGCTTGCTTTTGTGTAGTCGTCATAGTATAGTGCGTGTGTTGGTGGAATGCTTAAGGGTATTGGCAGGTTTACTTTCTTTTCTGTTGCTGCTTCTTGTTCTTTTTTCTCGTGCTTGGCTGCTACTAATCCATAGAAGTCTCCTGGTACAATGATATCTTTGCCCTGCTTGGCTGCTTCGTCTTTCAAAAGTTCTGGTGATATTCCTTGGCTGTCGTATAAAGTTATTAGGTCGTCTGTTGACAGGTTTTTTTCTAGCAGTCTTGGTATCATGCTTGCTGTTTTTTGTTTTGTTGCTTCGTATTTTTTCTTTTCTACGTTTAGGATTTCTTGGATGTTTTGCAGGTTTTCCTGTAGTTCGGGGAATATTGGTTCTAAGTAATCCGCGTGCCAGGCGCAAATTTCAGGAAGTTCTAGCTTCCAGCCATACTTGTCTATAAAGCTTAGTGCTCTACGCAAAATTACGCGTAGGTTGTACATTCCTCCTACGTTTGATGGTAGTCCGCCGTCATTTATGGCCACCAGCAGTGCGCGTGTATGCTCTGCTACTGAGTATAATGCTGCGAGTGGAAGTACTTTGTCTTGTAGCTCTTTTACTGTCATTTTTAGTTCTTTGGCTACGTGCTTCCATGCTGCAGGGATGTCTGTTACCTCACCAGTGTTGAGGTACGGTGCGAGTGGTGTGAATTTTGACATGAATTTTTCGTCGTATTGTACTCCTGTTAGTTCTCGTAGTTTTTTTATGATTGGTGGGAAGCTTGTTTCGTAGATGCTTGCTTTTCCTTGTGTAAACCATGGTACTCGCTCCATGCCTTGTCCCATGTCGAGGACTTTGAGCTTGAGTTCGTGTAAATGGCCTTCTGGTGTTATTTCATACTGCATGTAAACTTGGTTGCTTATTTCTAGTCCTCTTGAGAAGAATTCCATGCATGGTCCTAGGTTGCCGCCTCCTGCCCAGACGTCTTCGTGGACCGTGAGTTCTTTTAATGGCAGTCCCATTCCTTCTTGTAGCCAGGTTAGATGGTCATTCATGTATCTTTCCACGTTATATTGTGCTGGTGGCACGAATTCTTTTTCTCCCATCATTACAAAGCCGACGTGGTGTCCTGTTATTCCTACGTTGTCTATGTCTCCAAATCTTAGGCAGAATTGTGGTATGACTAGTGGGTTTGCTGGCGGGGCTATTTCACCTGATACTACGTATGGTTGGAATGCTGCTATGTCTGCTATTGTGAAGTCCACTGTTGGGTTCCAGCGTGCTACTACTGGATATCTTTTGATTGGCGTGTACCCTAGTTTCTTGTGTATTGTTGAGAATGCTTTCCATACTTCTGTGTAGTCTAGTTTTTTCTTTGCCGGACTGTCACCTATGAATCTGAACCCTCCTGAACATGCGGGGTCTCCGCAGGTTTTTGCTTCGTGGCTTTGATTCCAGAAGTATCTGCCGCATTTCTGGCACTTTCCGCGTATGAATCCTTTTTCTTTGAGTATTTTTATTGGGAAGAACTCTTCTGGCCGCATGCTGGCTTTTTCAAGTACTTGCTTTTTGATTTCTTTTTCGTTCACAAGACTGGAGAGAACGAAGGCGTTTTAAAAAGATATCGTCAGCGAAGGTGTTTTTCGATGAGCTTTCTGAGAGCTGGTACTTTTGTCATGACTTCAGGATACGTGATTAGCAAATGGCTGAGTGCTGCTTTTTCTTCAGGAGTAATGCTATGAGGCGGTACGCGCACATCTACCATCGCGATAAGCCCTTCAATCGCTGGACTGTGCAGTGTGAGCAGCAGGTCTGGCCAGTTGGCGTGTTGTGCTGGAGGCGCGCGCAAGGTGTTATTAAGATAACCGGTGATTGCAGTACAGAAACTTACTAGATTTGGCTCGTGACTGTACATGCGTTGTAGGTTGGTTAGCTTATCTTGATGCATACGTGCGAAGCTGACGAGGAATTCTGCATCAGTGTCTAATGCGTGAAGTTTGCTCTGCAAGTCTGCGAGTTCTGCTGCCAGTCTTCCGCGCTCGCGCTGGTTTGTTCCGGAACTTGGCTGCGCCATGGCCGTACGAAGAGCGCTGTCCATTCTCGCAATGTCTGCATGTAATGCGTTGGTGTCGATTTTGCCATTCCCTGAACGAATTTGGTCCACGACTACCGCGAGGCTTCTGCTTGCGTTTTCAAATAGATTCTTGAGAACAGCATCTGAGGACACATCAGCTATCTCAGAGGCAACCGTGCTGGCAGCGGTATCGGACTTGCGTGGTGGGTTTATCGCTGCTGCAATCCCTCCTGCTAGTGCTGCTGCAAGGACTGCTATTCCAATTTTTGCTCTGCGAGACATTGCCATGCACTGCAAATATCTTGCTCGCTTTAAGAAGTTTAGTAACTACTTTTGTTCAATGAATATTACTTTTGTCTGTTGGCTGCAAGAATTGATATTCCTTGGCCAAGATTGACGTAGTTTATTCCTGCTTGCTCTTGAACTGGTTTTATGCGGGCTCGTTCTTCTGGGTTAAAGGTGGCGCATGCGTCTTCGATGCAGAAAATACTCTGGTCTGATTTTCTGTGTTGCCATGAGTAATCGAGGAATCCTGCGACGCACGCTTCGAGGAGTCCACCGATAACTAGGATATCTTTGTATCCGCAGTATGTGTTTTGAAACGAGGTGTGCTGCACGTAGTTTCTTGTCCAAAAGTCCCATCTTTTAGGAGGGATTCTTTCTGGCCTTGCGTCAGGAATTGGGTGCCCGGTTGGCGGGGTTGTGACGAGTGCGAGTGTTGGTTCAAATATTGGAGCCATGTTCGGATCCTTTGCAAGCATAATGGTTATAGCTGTTGTTTGGATTATGTCGTGGGTGTGCCAGTGGCAAACAACTGGAACGCGCTTATTTCGAGCTGCGGTTATTAGCGCATTGACTGCACTATCCCGGTCATGATAAGGTGTTTCTGATGCAAATTTGTAGCCCGTATCTGCATCTGGCGCTTGTTTTATGTGTGCTTCTGCTGAAGAACAAGGGACTAGTTTGTAAGTGTACGGATGTATGACGTGCAGAATTGCGTTCATAAAAATGAGTTAAAAAAATAAAATTATTCTTCTTTCATCCTTGTGAATCCAAGGACTAGGCCGACTATTACCAATAGTGCGACAAGTACCAAGAGAACTACTTCAAGTGCTGTTCTGAGGTTGCTCTTGATTGGTGCTGCGACTGCTGGTGTGCTGTTGTTCTGGACTGGCTGCTGTACCACAACTACTGGTTCTGGTTCTTTGCACGCCTCGTTCTCAGTTACAGTTATCTTGCCTGTGCCGCTTACTTTGTTGCGGTTGTCGTTGAACCATGCATCGACTTTGACGTCGTATGTCCCTGCGGCCGCGCATTTTGGCATGCGTAGGAAGAACTCTTCTGTTTCTTCTTGTTCATCGCCATTGTCGATTTCTTCTATGTACTGGGTTGCGCTGATGTCCAAGGCAGGGATGCCCATTGTTACTTTGACATCTCGTTGGTCTTTCTGACCTCTGTTCTCAATGCGGACTCTGCCCAGGAGGCTTTGGCCTGCTTTGACCGTGTTGCCTGGGTTGAATGTTACGTCCATTATCTTGACTGCGTGTCTTGGCGCATCTATCTGGAGGTCGTATGTTATTGTTTGACTCCAACTGTTTCTATCTGCTATTTCTACACGTAATTTGTAATCGTCTAAGTCAACATCATCTGGAAGTGTGAACTTCAACTTCTTGACGTAGGTGACGTTTTCTTCGAAGTCAAATGGACCGATGCGAGCCGAGATTGGGGTTGAATCGCCGTGCTCGTATCCGCTTATGGTTGCGCGGATTTCAACGTTTTCCGCGTCTTGCCATGCGAAGAGTTCAAGCTTGAGGGTTAGTTCTTCGTCGCGTTCGACGTCGAGCTGGTTCCATCCATATGGGAATATGTCAGTGCCGTCAAGTTCTGCTCTTTGTACATACACTGGTACCCATGTGTCTTGCGCTTGCGCAGCTGCTGCTGCCAATATCAGAAAAACGCCGAACAACAACATCTTTGCTTTCATTGTTATGTCCCCCCAAATCTCTATAATTGAGTATACGGATTTGTTACTACTCGCAGAGTATAACCCCTATATAAAGCTTTCGTAAAGATAGTACTGGACAGTAGCAACCAACCATCAAAATAAGCAAGTAGTAACAAATAACGTTCTCTTTCCGACGGACTATAAACCACCAACTACAAACCGTCTACAACCTTCTTCCTTCCACCTTCAACCTTCGCCCTACCACCTACATCCTACGTCCTAACACCTGCAACCTAATACCTTCTTCCTTCATCCTGTCATTCAGGATACCTTTTTAAACACCCTTTGCACGAGCAAATGTATGCTCAGACAACCAATCGTTGCCGTGATGGGTCACGTGGATCATGGAAAAACAAGCTTGTTGGACAAAGTTAGAGGTACTGCTATTGCTGCACGCGAGGCTGGAGGAATCACTCAGGCTATCGGCGCGTCCATAATTCCATTGGAAACAATAAAACAGGTTTGCGGTCAGCTGCTCGAGCGTTTGAAGTTTCAAGTTACCATTCCTGGCTTGTTGTTCATAGATACTCCTGGTCACGCTGCTTTTGTTAGCTTGCGCAAGCGTGGCGGCAATCTTGCTGACATTGCTATTTTGGTTGTTGACATTAATGAGGGTTTGATGCCGCAGACTAAGGAGAGTATTGAGATTTTGAAACAGTACAAGACTCCTTTCGTGATTGCTGTTACAAAGATTGACATGATTGAGGGCTGGCGTTCTCAAAAGGGATTGGTAACTCAGGGTATTGATGCCCAGTCTCCTGATACTGTGCGTCGTTTTGAAACTAAGCTATATAATGTTGTCAGCCAGGTTTTCGAGCTTGGAATTCAGGCTGACCGTTTTGACCGTGTTTCTGATTATACAAAGCAGGCTGCTATTGTGCCCGTTAGTTCAAAAACTGGCGAGGGTATTCCTGAGTTGTTGATGGTGCTTACTGGTTTGGCGCAGAGGTATTTGGAACAGGATTTGCAGACAGAGTTGGGTCCTGCGAAAGGAACCATCTTGGAAGTGAAGGAGCAGAAAGGTCTTGGCACTGTGTTGGACGTTATTGTTTATGATGGCAGGCTTAGTGCGAATGATGCCATTGTTGTTGCCACTCCTGATGGTTCTGTTTCTGCAAAGGTTAAGGCTTTGTTGCAGCCTGTTGGTGTTGCTGAGATGAGGGAGAAGAAGGCAAAGTTTGCTCCTGTGAAGTCCGTCATTGCTGCAACTGGTGTTCGTATTGTTGCTCCTGGTGTTGAGGGTGCTGTTGCTGGAATGCCTTTGGTTGGTGTTGCTGGAAGCATAGACAGGATAAAGCAGGAGCTTAAGGCAGAGGTTAGCGAGGTTTTGTTGGATACTGATGATGATGGCATTATAGTTAAGGCTGATAGCCTTGGTAGTTTGGAAGCTTTGATGGTTTTGTTGCGGGATCGTGGTATTCGCGTGCGCAAGAGCGGCATTGGTCCTGTTACAAAGAAGGATATTTCTGATGCAGAGGCTGTTAAGGATGCAATGCATGGCGTGATTCTTGGTTTTAACATTCCCAAGCCTGAGTTTCAAACTTCTGCGCATGTTGCTGTGAATGACGTTATTTATCGTTTGATTGAGGACTTTGAAGCATGGAAGGTCTTACAGCAAAAGAACATTGGTTTGTCAAAGTTGGATGTTTTGGTGCGTCCTTGCCGGATTGAGTTGTTGAAGGGTTATGTTTTCCGTCAGAATAATCCTGCTATTGTTGGCGTTGAGATTCTTGCTGGTGTTTTGAAATCAAATACTCCTTTGATGGATGCGCAGGGCAAGCATTTGACTGATGTGAAGGGTATTCAGCTTGAGCAGGAGAATGTTGATCGTGCTGAAAAGGGCAAGCGTGTTGCTGTGAGCTTGCCTAACGTGACTGTTGGCCGTCAAGTTCATGAAGGCGCTATTTTGTATAGCGCTATTCCTGAGGAACATTTTCGCGAGTTTAAGCAGTACAAGGAGCATTTGTCAGATGATGAAAAGAACCTGTTGAAGGAGATTGCTGAGATCATGCGTCAGCGGAATCCAGTGTGGGGGATATAAGATGAAGGCTAAGGATCGTTTCATGCCGAGTCGTGAAGTTAAGGTTTTCTTGCAGTTAATCGAGAAGCAATTTGGTGCTGTTCCTAAGGAGTTTAAGGAGCTTGCTTTGGCCAAGGCAAAGGATCGTGTTTATGCTGTTACTCGTGATGTTGACCGTATTGATTTGGATCGGGTGCGCATTAATAGTTTGGGCATTTATGTTGCCGAGGTGAAGGATGGCGTGTTACGGTTGAGCATTGAGGGTTCTCAGCTTGTTGGTCCTGTTGCTAAGAAGAATGTTGCCGAGGTTGATTCTGATCAGGTTCGTGCTTGGTTTAAGGGCGAGGACATTCTTGTTTCTGGCTTGTTTGATGGTTTTGTCATCGTGAAATATGGTGATGACTTTGTTGGTTCTGGCAGGTTTAGTGACGGCAAGATTGTTAACTTTGTTCCAAAAGCGAGACGGTTGTTGGAAATGCACTAAATTTCATACTTCCAAACTTTGTCCCCCACATAATGTATGTTTTTGAGGGCTTTTCCTTTTTGCATTTTGTATATTTCTTCGCCTGAGAATAGTGCTTGTGCTACGCATAGTGGTTTTTTGTGTGTTTGGTCTACGACTACGACAAACTCGTCTTTGATTATGGTGTGGTCGAGTTCCTTTATGCCTGGCCGCATTATGTCTGCTCCTGAGCTTACGAACTTTACTGCTCCCATGTCAACGATGACTTGTTTTAGTATTGGTTGTTGGAGCAATAGTTTTAGCGTTGGTACTGCTTTTCCTTCATGGTAAAAGAATTCTGGTGTTTTGTTTTTTAATACTAGAATTGTGTGTTCGTAATCGACAATGCTGAGTTGTTCTTTTTTGTCGTAGAAGTTTTCTTTTCCAGTGCTTTGCTTGATCTCACTGTTTAACTTTTCTACGTCTGTTTTATTCAGCTGCCGCAATGTGCACCTCTATTTCTTGTCCTTTTTGTAGTTGTTCTATCATCTTTCTGTTTAAGTGTTTTGCTGCTTTGTCTGCTCTTATTGCGAATGTTCTTGGGCTTGCGTGTTCTCCCATTCTTATGACGAGCTCGTGCGCATCACCAAATAATGGGTTTGTTTTGGCGTGAATGATTTCATTAATTTCGCCCACAATGAGTGTTATTTTGACATTCTCGTGTTGTTGCACGAAGTGTTTGAGCTCATCCAGATCATAGTTTGCTTTTATGCCTACTATGCAGTCTCCGGTTGGTGTTACGTGGTCTGCTTTTGTGAACTCTATTGTTGTTTTGTGTGCTGCTTTGATGTTGGGGTGTCCTTTTGCGTGAAAGTGCATGTTGCTCCTCTGCTAGCTAATAGCCAACATCTTATTTGCCAATAGCTTTTTAAAATGTTGCTGTGCCGTCGAATACATGATAGAACTGTTCGAGCAGGGCAACTTGCCTTCGCATGATGCCTGGAAGAAACATATTGCTATTTTGCGGAGTAGAACTACTGAGTCTACTAGAGACCATGTGCGAACATCTCTTATCTCTGCTGTCGAAAAGCGAATAGATAACAGCCAGCCAATCGGCCTTCTGTTGAGCGGTGGTGTTGATAGTAGCTTGTTGGCTTTGTTGCTGAAAAATGCAGGTGCTAGTTTTGTTGCGATTTCTGTTGGCATCAAAGGTAGCAAGGATCTTGAATACGCAGAGAAAGTTGCCAAAGCTCTCAAGCTTGACTGGGTTTCAAAGGTTTATAGCGAAGAAGACATGGTGATGCTGGCAAAAGAGGTCGCAACCTTGGTTCCTAGCAAGGATGTTGTTAGTGTTGGTGTTGGCTGCGTTGAGGTTGCTGCTTTGCGTCTTGGAAAAGAGCAAGGTATTTCTATATTCTTTGGTGGTCTTGGCAGTGAGGAGGTGTTTGCTGGCTATCAGGAGCATGCTCTGGCGGAGGATGTTAACGAGGCGTGTTGGAAAGGTTTGTCTGGCCGTTTGTACGAGCGCGATTTCACGAGGGATGCTGCTTTGGGCAAGGCGTTGAATGTGCAAGTTCGTTGTCCTTTTCTCGATGATGACGTTATTGTTACTGCGATGGGCATTCCTGGAGAGAGAAAGATTGTTGGTGAACACAAAAAGGCAATTCTTCGCGAAATTGCAGAGGAGCTTGGCTTGCCTAGGGAGATTGCTTGGCGTAAGAAGATGGCAGCTCAGTACGGCTCTGGCTTTGATAAGGCGTTGGAACGGTTGGCGAAGAAAAGTGGAATGAAGAAGAGTGAGTACGCTAAAAACTTGGAAAAATTATCTTAAAGGGCAGGGGAAGTAAAACCGTCTGAAAAGAGTGTTCCAATCTGATTGTTCGAAAAGGTGTTTTTCTATGCGAATGGAAGTGCCGGAGTGAGGAGTTTGCATCTTTCTTCCAGATCCGTTTCATGTCGAGTGATAATCCCTTCTACATGCAATCTTTCGATACCTCTGCATTTCAAGTAGGTATCCGGATCTTGCACGCCATAGACAACACGAACTATTCCTGACTCGACAATAAAATCGCAACATGATTTTCTGCCGGATTTTCTTTGATCACAGGGTTCCATAGTAACGTATAATGTTGCGCCGCATGCATCTTTACATTGTTTGATCGCCCACGCCTCAGCATGGTTGAACTCTTTGTTTTCCTCGTTATGTGCTTGGCTCACGACCTCGTCATTAAGAACTATTACCGCCCCTACAATGTATCCGTTGTGAGGAACTGCCTTTTTTGCCTCTTCGATTGCAAGAGTGAGATATTTTATGTCCCGTGTCGTCTCTTCCTTTCTGAAGAATGAGCTCCATACACCAAGCTCTCTCTGATACTCTTTTTCTGTTGCGGAGGTGTGTAACGCATTTCTCTGGTAAGAAGAATGAGGAGGAATGTCCAATTCATGTTTTAAACGTAATGCATCTTTCACCTTGTCGAATTGAGTGCGGTCGCCTTCGTAAAGTGCAAGAACGGCAGGTTTTCCCGCCATATCTCGTACCATGGTCAGAAAGTACTGTTCTTTAGACTGATCTTGGTAATGTTGCAAAAGATTTTCAAAAGGGAGTGAATCCACTCGAACTACAACGCGTCTTTTTCCATGCTTATCAAGTTCCGATAGAATACTCTCTGCGTGTTGAATACTCCACGGTTTTACCATGACAATAATACTCTCCGACATAGATTTTCAGGCACATAAATGCTTATTTAAAAACTTTCGTCAAATTGGGTCATGCAGGAACATGAGGTTAAGATTCTTGAAATCGACGAGAGTCAGATTCTTAAGCGGCTCCAAGAATTGAATGCCAAATTGATTTTTGATGGCGAGCTGAATTCCAGGTATTATGATTTCTCTGACGACGTCTTGAGAAGATCAGGTCGGATGCTCAGGTTGCGTAAAAAAGGCAACTCATCTTTTCTCACATTAAAAATTCCACAGGTCGATCATGAAATGAAGATTAATACCGAGCATGAAATTGAAGTTGGCGATTTTGAAACCATGCGGACTATACTTGTTAACTTAGGTTTCATCGAATTCTCCAAAGACGCGCGTAAAAGGAAATCTTACCGAATTGATGGTGCAACAATAGAGCTAAATAAATACGAGAACATCCCCCCATTCTTGGAAATAGAAGCGGAATCGAAAGAAAAATTGAAACAAGCATTATTCAGATTGGGTTTTTCGATGGCGGATACCAAAGCATGGTCTGGTAAAGATGTTCTCAAACATTACGAAAAGTAATGTTTCTTCCACCAGAATTATTCAACTTCTCAGCAAATCTAAACCAAGTATCATTCAATTGATGGGTGCAACAGTTATCGGATACGTATCTCCACTACTTCTTGACCGCTTTAATTCTACACCCTTCGTCCTAATACCTACAACCTAACGCCTAATACCTTCCGCCTTCACCCTTCAACCTACTGCCTTCACCCTACCGTATATGTATCTCCACTATATCCTGATCAATTAGTTCTTTCTCGAGGTTTCTGAACATTTGTCCTTCGAATTTGGCTCCTTTGCCCCAGACTCGGGCATACTTGAACTTTCTGGCGAAGTCTCTGTGTATGTGTTCGCAGACCGCTTTGAGCGTTGCTGGTCGTGTTAGAATGAGTGGCACGTCCAGGTCTGGTTTTTTGTTGACTTCTTTCAAGTAAACTCGCACAAAATCTAGCCGCTTGAAAATGGCGTCTTTTAGTTCTTCTATTCCGTGTTTTTTTTCTGCGCTTACAAAGATGGATCCTGGTAATTGTTCTGCGATTTGTTTTTTCTGGTGGCTGTCCAACAGATCTGCTTTGCTTATGCATACTATTCCTGGCACGTATGCTCTGTTTGTTTCTATTGCGTCGATGAACTGGTCGATGTCTATGTCGTCTCGTATGACAACGTCTGTGTTTACCATTTTGAACTCTCGTAATATCGCGGTTAGTGTTTCTGGGCTGACTTTGGTGAGTTTTACTGTGCTGTGTATGCTTATTCCTCCTTTTGTTTTTCTGACTATTTTGACTTCTGGTTTTCTTGCTGTTAGCCTTATCCCAACATCGAATACTTCTTTCTTGAGAAGGGGGAGATGCTCAGGATGTAATGCTTCAACGATGAATAGGACGAGGTTTGCGTTTCTTGCCATTGCGAGGACTTCTTTGCCTCTGCCTTTGCCTGTGCTTGCTCCTTCTATTATTCCTGGCACGTCGAGTATTTGTATTTTGGCGTTTTTGTACGTTAGTGTTCCTGGAATGCATGTCAAGGTTGTGAACTCATATGCTGCTGTTTTGCTTTGTGTTCCGCAGAGTGTGTTGAGGAGTGTTGATTTTCCCACTGATGGGAAACCGACAAGGATTACTGTGGCGTCTCCTGTTTTTTTGACAAACCATCCTTCGCCTCCTCCTTTTCCTGCTGTTTTTTTCTCTATTTTTTCGCGGAGTTTGGCGATTTGCGACTTCATGAGTCCGAACCAGTGTTCGGTGGCCTTGTTGTACTTTGCCTTGCTCATCGCGTCTTCTAACTCTTTGATTTTTGAGTGTTCGTCCATTTTTCGTCCTACGTCCTAATACCTACAACCTAATACCTTCATCCTTCTACCTTCGTCCTACATCCTAATACCTAACGCCATCTTCTTCCTTCATCCTACACCCTTCTTCCTCGTTGGTATAAAAGCTTTTATAGCAGTCGTTCTGGTTAACTATTGGATGGAGTTTGCTACCGGTATCGAGTTGTTGAAGCGTTTGGAAGTTGCTTTTATTACTTTGTTTGCTGGTTTGGTTATTGGTGCTGTTGTTGGCAAGGTTTTGAAGCGTGTTTTTTTCGAGTTTGAAATTGACAGAATTGCTGATGGTTTGTCTTCTGTTCTTGCTGGCATGGTTGAGTATTTGTTGTACGCAATTACTGTTTTGTTGGTGTTGCAACAGTTTAGTTTGACTCGGCCTGTTATGATCACTGTGGTTTTGTTTGCCTCTGTATTCGTTATTTACGTCTTTTTGGGCGAGTTTTTGGATGTTGTTCCGAACATATTGGCAGGCCTTCTGGTGCGCGGTCGTGTTTCTTCTTTGCTCGGACGTAAGGTGCATGTTGGCAGAATATCAGGCGTTGTTAAGACTGTTGGCTGGCGTGGTTTTTGGTTGAAGGATAAGAAGTTGTTTTTTGTTCCTTACTGGCACGCTTTTCGTGTTGGTGTTAGGATTTAAACGGTTTCTAGAATGCTTACGATGTTGAATAGTTGTGTTCTCGTGTAGCTTTGTACGTTTGTGTCCGAGCTTAGTTCTTCTAGTTCTGCTAGTGCTTTGCTTATTTTGATGCTTGTTTCTGTGTTTTGTGCAAGTAGTTTCATGGCGTTTGTTACTTTGAGCTTTACGTTTTTTGGTGTTGTGGTGTCTTGTTCTAGTTCTTGTAGTGCTGTTAGTGCTTGTTGTAGTGCGTCCATTTTTACTTTACCTGTTTTAGAACTTCTGCTTGTAGTTTTTGTGCTTTTTCTTTTATTTGTTTTTCTTGTTTGTCGAGTGTTTGTACTCGTAAGTCGAACATTTCTTTTTTGCTGGTTAACTCTTTTGTGAGTGTTTGCTTGTCCGTGCTTATCATTATTCCGCCGACGAGCTTGTACGCGTTGCTTGCTGTTTCTAATTCTTTTAGCGCGCCGTCTAGTTCGTATATTTGTGCTTGGAATTGTTGTTTTTGTTGGTTTAGAGCTTGTAGGTTTTGTTCGTATAACTGTAAGCGTTGTATGTTCTCTTGGGCTTCTTTGGGCAATGTCATACTGCTTTGACTTTTGTCGTCACAGAGCGGCTTTTGTAGAGTACTTTGCTGCCGCAATAGGGGCATCGTACTCTTTTGCCCATCATTTCTTCGCTTATTTTTTTGCTGCACAGAAAGCAGGTGTATTTGACCATTATTCTTCTCCTTCTATTGTTCTTATTTCAGGCGCTTCTGCTACTAGTTGGCTTGCGCGTTCTTGGAGTGTTAGTTTTTTGCCTACGTTGTATGCTCTTGCTGTGAACGTGTTGTGGCATTTTTGGCAGTTCCAGATGCCGTAGCTTACTCTGCGTACTTTTGCTTTGCCACAGTACGGACAATCTTGTTTTTTGCGCTGTTCTACTTCTATTTTTGCGAGTTTGTACTTTGTGGTTCTTCCATATCTTGTTCCAAACCGCTTCACAGAACCCATTCCTTTGACTGTTTCTACCATTGTGTTGGCTGGAACAGAGGGGGTTTAAAAAGGTTACTGTCGGGGTGGTGGTTTTGGTACAAACGACGAACTACAAACTACTAACAACTTTTATATACCGTCTGCGTGGAGGATTTGTTATGGCAGTTTCAGAAAACGAGCGCTTTCATTTGAAGAAGCTTATCAAGGAGTTGGATAGTCACGGCGCTCGTCATACTGAGTTTGTTACTGTTTACGTTCCTGCGGGGTATGATTTGAACAAGATCATTCAGCAACTCGCGCAGGAGCAGGGCACTGCTACCAACATTAAGTCTGCTCAGACTAGGAATAACGTGATTGATGCTTTGGAGAGGATGATTCAGCATTTGCGTTTGTTTAAGGGCACTCCTAAGAATGGTTTGGCGATTTTCTCAGGCAATGTAGCGTCGATTGAAGGACGGTCTGATGTTCGTGTTTGGAGTATTGAGCCTCCTATTCCTGTGCAGACGAAGATGTATCGTTGTGATAAGAATTTTCAGGTTGACTTGTTGCGGCAGATGTTGGAAAGCAAGGATGTTTTTGGCATGATTGTGATTGATAGTCGTGATGCTACGATTGCTTTGTTGAAGGGTAAGACTATTGTTCCTTTGGTTTCTACTCATTCTCATATTCCTGGTAAGATGAAGGCTGGCGGCCAGTCTAGTGTTCGTTTCGCGAGGAATAGGGAGATTGCTGTTAACGAGCATTT
This sequence comes from Candidatus Woesearchaeota archaeon, assembly GCA_016203305.1. Lineage (GTDB taxonomy): Archaea > Nanobdellota > Nanobdellia > Woesearchaeales > ARS49 > SURF-65. The sequence goes on along the minus strand of JACQMY010000011.1, from coordinate 3,663 downwards.
CAAAAAGGTTGCCGATATTGTGAAAGACCAGTTTTTGATGATGGAGGGTTTGAAGGGTATTTTGGTTGGTGGTCCTGGTCCTACGAAGTATGATTTTGTTGATTCCGGTCATATCACGAATGAGGTTAAGAAGAAGATTATTGGTATTAAGGATTTGAGTTATACTGAGGAATTCGGATTAGAAGAGTTGTTGGAAAAATCGCAGGATGTTCTTGCTGCTGAGAGCGTCATGGAGGAGAAGAAGCTTGTTGGTAGGTTTTTGGAGATGCTTGCTACAAAGCCTGATTTGGTTACTTATGGTGAAAAAAATACTTTGAAGGCTTTGGAGCTTGGTGCTGTTCAGATTTTGTTGTTGTCTGAGTCTATGGGTGAGCAGCGTATTGAACAGTTTGAGTCTACTGCTAAGGCGTTTTCTACTGAGGTTAAGATTATCTCAACTGAAACTCGGGAGGGCGTGCAATTGCGGGATATTGGCAGGGTTGGGGCGATTTTGCGTTACCCGTTGCAAGTATGAGCATGAAGCTAGAGGACGCGTTTGTTGAATTGTTTGGCAAGAATTCTTCTCGTGATTTTTCTGTTACTTATGGTCGTTTGCGTGGTTATAATGCGCGCGTGCGGATGACTCCATTGACTATTGATTTTCAATGTTCAAAAGCTTGGCGTGGTGTTTCTCCTGAAATTCAGAAGGGTTTGTTCCAGGTTTTGCTTTCTCGTTTGTTCAAACATCCTGGAAAGACTTTGCACATGGATTTGTATCATAATTTTATCAGGAGTTTGCCTCGTGTCGCTCCTAAGACGCATAATCATCCTGTTCTTGAGGGGAGTTTTCAGCGTGTTAATGCTGCTTTTTTCGCTGGCTTGATGGACCAACCTAATCTGAGGCTTGGTAAGGGGATTAACAGATTGGGCACGTACGAATATGCTACCGATACTTTGAAGATCTCAGGAATTCTTCTGGAACATCCTGAACTCATGGATTATGTGATGTATCACGAACTGTTGCATAAAAAGCATCAGTACAAGGCTGGTGCGAGGCGTCATACTCATCATTCTGCTGCTTTTAGGACTGATGAGGCAAGGTTTCCTCGTGCTGCCGAGTTGGAGAAGGAGCTTGAGCGTTTGGTTAGGCAGGAGAAGAGTTTGTTGAGTTGGTGGTGACCGATACTCTTTTATAGCCTAGAGAATATAATTCAGCCATGGTTCGTATCTTTGCCGCTGGTGATTTTCATGGTGATCGTTCTACTGCATGGAGGCTTTCTCAGGAAGCTGTGAACAAGAATGCAGACTTGATTATCTTGAATGGCGACATTGTCGAGGATGATGCACCTGAGGGCGTGATGAAGTATTTTGTTGCAACTGGCAAGCCTGTTTTTCTTGTTCCTGGCAATCATGATTGGTTTGCTACTGATTTCTTGGCCGCGCAATACCGTGCAACTAACTTGCACGGCAAACATTCCAAAGTTAGCCATGTTGGTTTGGTTGGTTGTGGTGGTACTAACGCAGGAATTAACATGATGACAGAATCGGAGATTTACGGTACTATTAAGGAGACTGATGCGAAGCTGAAAGATATTGCAAAGAAGGTGCTTGTTACCCACATTCATCCTGCTGGTTCGTTGATGGAAAATTTTTCGAGTTTTGTGAAGGGGAGCGTTGGCTTGCGAAAGGCAATTGAAGCTACTAAGCCTGATGTCGTGATTTGCGGTCACGTTCACGAAGCAGAGGGTATTGAGGAGAAGATTGGTAAGACGCTTGTTGTAAACGTTGGAAAGAGTGGGAAGTTGATTGAGCTATGACAGGTCCGAAAATTCTTACTGCGGCGACTGTTTTGCCGTTCGTGATAACATTGTTTGTCTTGCTAAAATTACGAATTAGTGGATCGGTTGTGTGGTTTCAACCGTTGATTTCTGGTTCAAATTGGGAAGGGCAATTGATGGGTGTTCTTGGTTTGTACGTGACATTGTTGCTCGTTCCTGCATATTTGATAATGAGTCGTAGGGCGTCTTTCAACCAAGTCCTGTGGAAACGCTATTTTGGGTATGCTGTGTCTCTCCTAATTATTGGGAGTGTTATGAGTATTGGATTTGCGTTTGACATGTTCCTTATTGTGCCTCTGAATTTTATTGTCTTTTTCGCCAGCTTGATCGTTCTGCGATTAAGGGCAAAGAAAAGTTCTGAAACTTATAGGCACGCGTTGAATTGGGCAATTTTGGTCTCGGCAATTGCTTTATTTCTTGTAATAAATTTCATCACAAGCTTCTTGAGAAGTTTCACACACTTTTGAAAAATTCCACGCCCGACTGCGAACTACAAGTAATAGCCAACTGCTAATGACCAACAGCTAGTCTTCATCCTTCCGCCTTCATCCTACAACCTTCGTCCTAATACCTACAACCCTACTTACTGAAACTGTTGCAAATTCAAGTAACCCCTGATTTGGCTTTTAAGGTTGCTTATGTCTTCTTTTATTCTTCTTTCGTATCCGGAAATGAATGGCGTGTACACGTATTTTTCAAATAGTATTCTTAGGAAGTAGAAGACTGGTTTGGTTTCCCATCTGTGTTCGTAGTCTGTTTCTAGTATTCCTGTGAATTGCATGAAGATTTTGCCTTCTTGGAGTTTTTGTTTTTTACCGTCTCTTTCCACAACCACGTCTTTTACTTCGTTGAACTCAACTCTGATTTCAAGCATGCTCTTTGCATAGTCTGTGAATTTAAAAAATGGTGCGAATTCAAGGAGTATGTACTTTCCTTCAGGTCTTATGCTTTCTGTGTGGCGTTTTTCTATTGGATTATAGCGTTTGTCGCTGAACCATGTTTTGATTGTTGCTATTGTTTCTTTTGCGTTGAAAACTCCTTCGTACGCGATTTTTTCTTTGTCTACGATGACTATTCTTTCTGACATTTTTATAACTCCTGTCCGAGCGCGTGTTTGATTGTGTGCGCGAATGCAGTCGAGCTATCAAGCAGCATGTCTTCCCAATAATCTCCTATCTTGTATTTAAGGATATACTTTTCGAGCATCAGTCCCATCCATTCTGCGAGTTTGCTGCCTCCAAAGCGTTCTTGCCAATCCAGCTCATAAAATGGCATGATCTCTACTAATGCGTGTCCTTCTTGGAGTTTTAGTTTTTTGCCGTCTTGGATTACTTCAACGTCTCTCATGCCGAATATTGCTATCCTTACATCCATGTAGAATTTTACGTATTCTGTTATTTTTTTGTTTCCTTGTGCTAGGAATCTTACCTCAAATCCCAAGTCTCCTGCTTTTTGTTTGTGTTCTGTTACCTGGTATTCGTATTGTTCTTCTCTGTACCAGTCTTGGATTGTGTTGATTAGTTTGTCAAAGTCAAAGAAGCCCCTATGTCTTACTATTGTTTCTGGCATTGACTCTTTTTTTCCCATGTCTGCTCTGCAGGTAACTTTATTTATAAACGTTTGCCGTTAAAAGAGGATGAAGGTATAAGGTTGGAGGATGAAGAACTTCCATTTTCTTCCTACGTCCTACAGAACGAGTTTGTAATGCGTCGGAATTGTCACCCAATTCCGAGTGTCGGAGATTCACATGAATTAGTATAATTTGTATGAATCTCCGAGCATGATCGGAAATGTGCACTAATTGTTCCGTTTGCACATTTCCGACATGTGATCGGAAATTTGCTTT
>JACQMY010000015.1 GCA_016203305.1 Candidatus Woesearchaeota archaeon | reverse complement strand
TTTGCCGATTTCACAAACAGAGATGGGCGGAAGCCGTTTCGAGTTAGGAAGCGCACTCGAAAATTTTCTTGTATATGGATCTTATCCTGAAGTTTTGAATGAACTGTTTCTTGAACGACGAAAGAATCTTGAAGATGAACAGAACGAAATCCAACAGCTCGTCAACCAATTAAAAATCAAGGAAATCACAGAAGGACCACAATCAAACTACAAATATTACGAAGGAATTTCGGGAATTAAAGGGATGTGGCACGAAATAAATTCCCTTTTAACAGAGAAATCCACCGAGCAAATATACGGAGCCAAAAAACAAGCAATTGAGAGATTGATAGCGTTTTATGATGAGCACCATAAAATAAGAAACAAATTGAATGCGAAAGCAAAAATTATCATTCCCTATGAATTCAAATCTCTTGGAGAACAGAGGAAAAATAAAAACACAGAAGTCAGATTTGAAGACCTGACAAATGAAGCTGAATGGGGCATTGTGGACGACTTGGTTTATATCCAATATATCATAACAGAACAGCCGAGAGGATTTCTCATAAAGGACAAAATTTTCGCAGAAACTTTTAGGCAGGTTTTTGAACAAGCCTGGAAGCAAGCGAAATCATAATAGACCCGCCTTTCCGCACCGTTCGAAAAACCTGGAGTTTGCATATAGTATTCCTTTTCCAGTCTTAAATCTTCCAACGCATCACCCTTTGAGAGAAACGTCTGATGGCGAAAACAAAACACTTAAAAGCCTTCTACAATGCTGCCTGACATATGATCAACAGAGACGTGCCGGTTCCAGAATTCACGAAAATAAGCGAAAACATCTGGGAAATACCAACAAGCTACAAAAAAGGCATGCTAGTACCAGCACGCATCTACGCAAGCCAACAACTCCTAAAAGACATGGACCTGGCAGTATATGACCAGCTAACAAACGTTGCTTGCCTGCCAGGAATACAAAAACACGCACTCTGCATGCCAGACGGACACTCAGGCTACGGCTTCCCAATAGGAGGAGTAGCAGCATTCGACACCAACAGCGGAGTAATCTCACCAGGTGGAATTGGTTTTGACATAAATTGCTTAGCCAAAGATACGAAGATTTTGTCTGAATTTGGATACACGAGACCAGTCCAAGAATTCGAGCAACTGTTTAACGACATCGACCTCTTCCAACAAAACTACATCCTCAAAGGCAGAGCATGCTCCGAGAGTCTTGTTTCTCTCGACCGCAAAGCGAAAAGTATCATAGCATGCCAACCTGCCATCTTCATGAAGAAAAAACAAGAAGATCCAATCCTAAAGATTGTAACTAAAACCGGCTACGAAGTCGAAGTAACCCCCGACCATCCAATCCTCACAAAAACAGGCATGATTCCTGCTGGACAGCTCGAGGTGGGAAACGAAGTCGCGATACTCCCATTCCAAGGAGTGACCTACGAAGAACTGCCTGACCTCACCATCGTGAGCAACGCAAGCTTATTCAGCACCCAAGAACTGCAGGAATTGAAAAAGAGAACTCTCTTCCCACTAAACCTCAAAAACCCTGCCATCCCCCTCCTTGCAAAAATCTTTGGCTACCTTCTTGGCGACGGACATATCTACCTCTCTGGCAAAAAAGGATTTGTATGCGCATACGGCGCCAAAGAAGACCTTCAGCGAATGCAAAACGATTTCGAACGTCTTGGATTCAGCGCAGGAATTTACAGCCGCACACGTAACCACAGCATACCGACAAAATACGGCACGGTCAAGTTCACAGCGGAAAACCACGAACTACACGTTTCGTCAAAAGCACTCACAAAACTCTTCTTTGCAATGGAATATCCCAAAGGCAATAAGACAACCACCCCCTTCGAAGTTCCAACATGGATACTCAGAAGTCCACTCTGGTTAAAACGCCTGTTCCTAGCAGGATTCTTCGGAGCAGAACTCTCCAAACCGCGCACCCACACAAAAACAGGCTTTGATTGTCCAGTATTATCCATGAACAAAAACAAAATATGGGAAGATGACGCGAGACAATTTTGCATACAAATCATGTCCTTGTTGGATGAGTTCGGAATAAAGACAGACAAAATACTCCAAAGGGATGACTACAAAAACAAACACGGAAAAACAGTAAGACTGCGCATCCAACTATCATCAGAAGAGGACAACCTGATCAAGTTATATTCGACAATGGGCTTTGAGTATAACCGAAAAAGAACCTTCCTTGCGCACTGCGCAGTCCTATACATGAAAGAAAAAAAACATTTAACTCAGGAACGCGCACATATTGCAAAGAAAATCAAAGAACTCCGCGCTCGAGAACTTACATTAAACGAAGTGAAAAAGCTGGTTCACAACCCGCTCGTCAACGAACGATTCATCACGCGGCACTATTACGAAAACGCAACCCACAGAATACCACTTGATTTCTGCTCCTTCAACCAGTTCGTCGAAGAAAAAACAAAAGAACAAGACAGTTTTGGCACGCTCTTCGATACAATCGACCGGATAGAAAAAACACCCTATAACGACTACGTCTACGATTTCACCATACCTGAAACGCACAACTTCGTCGCCAATAATATCCTCATCTCGAATTGCGGCATGCGCCTTATCACTACAAACCTAACACTAAAAGAAGTCAAACCGAAACTCAAAATGCTAGTAGACATGCTATTCCAACAAGTCCCATCAGGAGTAGGAGCACACGGCTTTGTAAAAACAGACAAAAAACAATTCAGAGATGTCATGGCAGAAGGAGCGAGGTGGTGCGTGGACAACGGCTACGGCTGGGACGAAGACCTAGAAAGAATTGAGGATTATGGAAGAATAGAACAAGCAGACCCCTCGCTAGTATCAGAAAAAGCAGTAGGCAGAGGATTCAACCAACTAGGCACACTAGGAAGCGGAAACCACTACCTAGAAATCCAACATGCAGGAGAAATATTTGACGAAAAAACAGCAGAAAAACTCGGAATAACAAGCACAGACCAAGTATGCGTAATGGTACACTGCGGAAGCAGAGGATTCGGACACCAAATAGCAACAGACTACCTGAAAATATTCCACGACGTCATGAAAAGAGAAGGCATCACAATAAGAGACCCGGAACTCAGTTGCGCGCCATTCGCAAGCAAAGAAGGACAGAACTACTTCAAAGCAATGGCATGCGCGGCAAACATGGCATTCACAAACAGGCAAGTCATTCAACATCGAATAAGAGAATGCTTCAAACACGTATTTGAAAAAAGCCCAGAAGAAATGGAAATGCACCTCGTATACGACGTCGCACACAACATAGCCAAAATAGAAGAACACAAAATAGACGGCAAGATGAAAAAACTCATAGTACACAGAAAAGGAGCAACCAGATGCTTCGGACCAGAAAGAAAAGAACTCGCGCCAAGATTCAGAAAAATCGGACAACCCGTCATCCTAGGAGGAAGCATGGAAACAGGCAGCTATCTGTTGCTCGGAACGGACGAAGCAGAAGAAACCTTTGGCAGCACAGCACACGGAAGCGGCAGAACCATGAGCAGAACAAAAGCAAGACACGAAGTCAAAGGCCAAGAACTCCAAAAGAAAATGGAAGAAAAAGGAATATACGTAAGAACAGCAAGCTACTCAGGACTAGCAGAAGAAGCAGGATTTGCCTACAAACCTATTTCTGAAGTTGTAGACACAATGGACAAAGCAGGCATCAGCAAAAAAATAGTAGCGTTCAAGCCTTTTGGGAATATCAAAGGGTAGTCTAGCGAATAATGCCAACAAGCAAATTCACGATCAGCAAAGAAACCAAAAAGAACGACATCCAAGCCCAGACGCGCAAACCCTTCTTACCAAACACGTTCGTGCACACCAACTGAAACATTCTGCCACCATCCAACGGACCAACGGGCAACAAGTTAAACAAACCAATACCAATATTCAACAAAAACAACCAGAAAAACAAGCCAGCAAACCAGCGCGCAACAACAGGAACAACAGAGCCGTAACGAGCCACAAACTCAGAACGCGGCTCAACAAAAGGACGCACCTGCACGCCCAAAAAGCCCTGCGAAACATTCTTAGGATTCTGACCAAGAACAACAGAAAAAGAACCATTACGCGTTTGAACATCAACACTATCACCAGGACGCTTGCTCGACAAAACAAACGAAAGATTCTGCGGAGAAACAAGCAACACACCATCCAAACCAGTCAAAATCGCACCATCACGCAACCCAGCAACAAATGCAGGACCATCCTCAGCCACAGACGAAAGCTCAACACCAGAAGAAACAAAAGCAGCAGAAATAACAGGCGCAATCGCGAAAAACAAACCCAAAGCCAACAAAGCAAACAAGCCATTAGAAAAAGGACCAGCAGCAAAAACAGCAAGCTGCTGCCTAGCAGGACGTCTTTGAACAACCTTCTCATCAGGCTCAACAAAAGCAGCAGGAACAATCGGCAATAATATACCCAAAAACGCAAAACCACTACTCTTAACACGCATCTTATGCACATTAGCCAACACGCCATGAGAAAACTCATGCACCAAAGCCAGCAAGAAAATACTCACAATCCAATAAGCAAAAGGAACAAAAAACACACCCTTAGCCTCAAAAGGCAAAACAGGCTGAATGCCAGGAGCGGCAGCAGGAGAAACCAACAACTCAAAAGTGTTCCAAACCAACTGGATAACTATCGCAATCATTCCAACAAAACCAACAACAATCGAAACGTCACCAAGAAAACCCAAAAAACGAGGAAAACGACGAGCAAGCCAAGACATGCCTTTCAAACCAAAAGAAGAACGATACATAACAACGTACAAAAACGGAAAAACCCCCTGCAATTCAACAAAACGACGCTTCTGCCACAAAAACAAGCCAAGAAAAACAGCAAAAACCAGTGCGGCAACAGCGTCAAGACCCATGACGCCTACTTTTTACGCTTAGGTTTAAATTTCTTTCCAGCACACGCCCGACACTTAACCTCGGACTCGGCAATCTTACGCGAAGGAGCACGAAGAACAGCCTTGCAACGGCGACAAACAAACTTGTTCCTAAACAAACGCGCATCAGCCTCAGGGAACTTCACCATTATTCCGCACCTCCCTTAAGTTGCTTCATAACCTTCTCACCCAAAATAGTCCAATACAAAATCTTAGAGTTAGAAACAACCTGGCCCTTCAACTCATCAGGAATCTTCAAATCAAAAGTCTCAAAAGTCTCGTCATCCATCAAATTAGCAACATCCCCAGTAACGCTCAAAACAGAAGCAGACTTCTTCTCAATAATAGGCACTTCAACGTTATCATGCGCAGGCAATACAATCTCACGCTTCTTGTTATCCAACAAGCCAATGGCAACAATACGCGCCTTAGCATGACCATGCTTCCCAGACTTAGAAGTCTCCGCGCTCACAACCTTACAAGCAGCACCATCAATAACGATAAAACTATTCTCCTTAATGGTGCCAGCGCCAACAACTTTCGTGCTCATAACCCTCGAAAGACAATGAGGGGTTTATAAAGCTATTGGTGTGTAGTTTGTAGGTGTTAGGACGAAGGTTGTAGTATGAATGCGGAAGGATGAAGAAACTTATTCTACTCTAGCAGAACGAACAGCCTTGCCGGCAAGCCAAGCAACCTCTTCCTCTTCCAAACCAAGCTCCTCAGCAATAGCAGAAGAAACAGGAAGGCCCCTCTCGAACAAGCCCTGAAAGTACAAAACACCATCCAATGCCTTCCTAACACTACAATGAGACAAACGACCTAGTTTTTCTGCAACACTCTTCCTACGCGCATACTTCTGCCGCGCCATCCAAAGCTTCAACAAACGCTGCGTACGACCATACTGAACAAACAAGGAAGATTTCTTATCCTTAGCAACAGCGACACCAGCAGAAATCAAAGCACTCACGTAAACCAAAAACCGCCAATACTGCCAACGAGAAATACGGCCACGAAAAACATCCGCACGCGACAAACAATCAAACGCGCGAGCAAGATCAGGACCAGAATATTCCTTGGGAAGATTCTCCTCAATCCACAACAAACACTCATCCAAATCCTCATCAACCAAGTCCAAAGCAGACAAAGCAAGCTGAGGATCAGTCGATTTCAAAATCTTCACCAAAGCCTGCATAATGCTCTCTGTTTGATGACGCTCGTGCAACGACTCAACAGCCTTAGCAGACACGCCAACAGCAGACAAACACTGAGCATCAATCAATGCACCTCTCAAATCACCACCAGAACGACGAGCCAAAGTCTTCAACACAGACTCGTCAACAGCAATATTCTCCGCAGCAAACACCCCTTGCAAAATTTTAACTAAAGAAGCACTTGCAACAGGAGAAAACTCGACCAAAACACTCTTACTCCGCAAAGGATTAAGCTTCTGAGCCCAAGCATCATTCGCAACCAAAATAACCGGAAAAGCAGCACGAGCAACCAAGTCAGCCAAAGCAGCAATACCCCCACGATCCTCATTGCCAGCAATACCATCCAACTCGTCAACCAAAATCAGCTTGCCAGAATTAAAAAGACTCTGCTGCTTCAAAGCCTGGCCGATCTTAGAGTTAATCTCATCAGCATTACGAAAATCAGAAGCATTAACCTCAACAAGCTCCAAACCATGATGCTGAGCAAGCGCGTAAACAGCAGCAGTTTTACCAACACCAGAAGGACCATGCAACAAGATAGCTCTCTTCTTCTGCTTCTTATGATTAACAACAAAGTCAACCAAAGGCTTAGTATCATGAGGAATATCCGCAAGTTTAGGCCTATACTTCTGAGTCAAAAGCATAACCGGAACGTGAAAGCAGGAGTTATTAAGCATTACGAGTTTGCAGGATGCAGGTATTAGGACGAAGGGTGAAGGCGAAAGGCATTAGGTTGTATGAATTAGGATGAAGGACGTAGGCGGTAGGACGAAAGGTGAAGAATTAGCTGCAGCAAATTTTAAATAGTCCCTAACGACAACGCGCGTTGTGAAAACCGTTGACGTAACATTCAAAAAAATAGAGATCACAGATTTCTACAGCCAACTAGACCAAGTAAAAGTACGCATACTATTCAACGACGGCAAAGACAAAGCACTAGAAAAACAAGTAACAATCAAAGAACCAGCAACACTAGTATCAGCATGGCTGGCAGAAATCAGAACAAAGCTAAAAGAACAACACAAAACAAGCTCACTAGACGACAGCCCACTGGCAAACGCAGTAGTCCTCAGGTTTGCACAAGAAGCAGACGTGCTCGAAGAAAGAATGACAAGATTTCTCGCACAAGCACGCGAAAAAATACACTCAGGAAAACTCGCAAAGCTAAGCTACTGGGACCTCGATAAAAAAATAAAAGGATTCACCACAACACTATGAATCAAACAAAAGACCAAAAACGCTGGAAAAATAGATCATACGAAGACCGCGTCGAAAAATTCTACGGATGGGGCGTTGACAATTACGGAGATTATCACGGAGGATACCTTAATTTTGGGCTGTGGGAAAACGGAAACAAAGACTACCTCCTTGCAGCAGAAAACCTAATAGCAACCGTAGGACGCAAGATCAACCTGAACGAAAAAAGCCGACTGCTGGATGTCGCATGCGGGTTAGCAGCTCAAGATGTATACATGGCAAAACAGTTTGGATGTGAAATAGACGCGCTAGACGTCACCTGGAAGCACGTCCACTTAGGACGAGAAAGAGTTAAGCGCGACAACGTCCAAAACAAGGTCCGCGTCCACCACGGAACCGCAACCCGCCTGCCATTCCAAGACCAAACATTCACACACGTAATGGGAATAGAAGGCCCAGCACATTTCGACACGCGCGAAGATTTCTTTCACGAAGCATACCGCATCCTCAAGCCCGGAGGCAAAATCGGACTATCGGATTATGTACTCGCACGAAAACCAAGAAATGCCCTTGACCGTTTCTTCCTAGCACTAGCGTGCAAACTATGGCATGCGCCAAAAGAAAACCGAGACACAATCCCGTCATACAGAGAAAAACTCGCACGCTCCGGCTTCCGCAACATCGTAATCGAGCCCGTAGGAGAAAAAGTCATACCAGGATACTATTTCGAAAACAAGCGCCCAGAAACCAGACGCAAAATAGCAAAAGTGCGTGGATGGTTTCCAGCATACGGAGGAATCATCATTGACTATGTGATGTACAAAGTGTTCAAGATAGGCGTCATCGAGTACATTCTTGTCACCGCCCAAAAACCTGCTTGATCAGAACTCAGCAGTAACCTTCACGCCAGGAACAACTTCCTCAGAAGCCTTGCCAATCTCAACACGCTCAGCGTTAACAGTAGCCTTCAAATCATCCAAAGCGGCAGAAATATCAACAGAACACTCAATCACAAGCCGCTTCAAAGGAACCTTCATGCTCACCTTAGCTTCTGATTTCTTCTTACGAACAGCTGCCAGAACAGCAAGAACAACCTCGCCAACCTTCTCTGCAGACTCATCAACTTTTGGAGCAACAGGCCAGCCAGACAGGTGAACGCTCTTTACACCCTCACGAGACTTCAAATACAACTGGTAAACCTCCTCACAAATAAAAGGAGTAAATGGAGCCATCAAACGCACAACAGCAGACAAACAAGCAAGCAATGCAACCTGACAACTCAACTTCTCAGCAGCAGAACCCTCATAAGCCCTGTTCTTCACCAACTCCACATAATTATCACAAAAATCACGCCAGAAAAATTGATCGATCACCATACGCGCCTTCGAATACTCATAATGATCAAATGCTTCAGCAGCAGCAGAAATCGTTTGCGCAAGACGACTAAGAATCCAGAAATCAAGAACCTCAGAAACCTTGCCCTTGCTATCAAAACTTTCAATTTGAGGCGCGATAAACTTCGCAACATTCCACAACTTCTTAACAAAACGATCACCAGCAACAAGTTCCTTCTCCTGATAAGCAATATCCTCACCAAGCTTAGAACCACCAGCCCAATAACGAAGCGCATCAGCACTATACTTGGCAAGAACGGTCTCAGGAGCAACAATGTTACCCTTACTCTTAGACATCTTCTCACCCTGCGGATCAGTAACGTAACCAGACAAAGCAACGTCACGCCACGGAACACTGTTAAAATGAATCTCAGATTTAAACAACGTATTGAAAAGCCAGAAACTTATAATCTCGTGCGCCTGAGGCCTCAAACTCATCGGGAAAACCTTAGACCTATATTTCGCAGGAAGAAGCTCAGCAGCAAGCTTCGGAGTCATACTACTGGTAACCCACGTATCAAGAATATCCTTCTCAGGAACAAACTCTGTTGAGCCACACTTGCATTTCTTGATCGGAGGTTGATCTATCAAAGGATCCACTGGAAGATTCTTCTCATCAGCCAATACTGCCTCATCGCACTTCTTACAATACCAAACTGGCATTGGAACACCAAAAAATCTCTGACGGGAAACAAGCCAGTCCCACTGCAAACCATTAACCCAATTATTGTAACGATGAACCATGAAATCAGGATGCCACCTAAGCTCAGAACCCCACTCAATCATTTTCTCCTTCAAGTCAAGATATTTTATGAACCATTGCTTACTCTGAATTATCTCAATCTCAGTCTGACAACGCTCATGAACTTTGACGGGATGCTGGATTGGCTTTTGATGACGCAACAACCCCGCAGACTTCAGATCAGCCAACATCGCTTTACGCGCATCATGAACTGAAAGCCCCTGATACTTACCGGCCAGCGCAGTCAACTTGCCATTCTTGGCTATAGCCTCCTTTAATGGAAGATTAAAAGCAAGATACCACTGCATATCTGTCTGGTCACCAAAAGTACAACACATCACAATACCACTGCCTTTGGAGGGATCAACACGCCCATCAGCATAGATCTGAACCTCGTGATTAAACAACGGCACAACTGCCTTTTTGCCAATCAATTTCTTATAACGATCATCATTCGGATGGGCAAAAATAGCAACACACGCAGGCAACAACTCAGGACGAGTAGTGGCTATAATCAATTCCATTCCATCAACCTTGAAAACAATATCGTTGAATGTGCTTGGCTTTTCAGCATCCTGGCACTCCATCTGAGAAATACCAGTTTCGCAAAGAGGACACCACAAAGCAGGCGCATTCTTCCTGTAGAACCTTCCCTTTTTGTTCAAATCAATAAGACTCCACTGGGAAATCCTCCTGCAATTGGCATCTATCGTACTATAGCTCATACTGAAATCACAACTCACACCAATACGCTTCCAATCAGCAATAAAATCAGGAAGAAGCTCCTTCCTAGTCTGCTCACACAACGCAATAAACGCCTGACGATCCATCTTAGAACCCTTAACGTTCTTCAACTTCTCAACCAAACGCTCAGTCGGAAGACCATTATCATCAGTACCCCAAGGATAAAACACGTTAAAGCCGCGCAAACGCTTATACCTCGCAATAATGTCCTGCTGGGCATAACTAAAAGCATGACCGATATGCATCCTGCCAGAAACAGTAGGAGGAGGAGTGTCAATGCTATATATCTCTCCCTTTTGCTCAGGATCAAACTTATACACCCTCTCCTTATCCCAAAAAGCCAACAAACGAAGCTCAACCTCCTTAGAATCATAATGCACTGCGGAACTCACTGGCGCCTTTGTTTCCATCATAAAACCCGCTACTAAAAGAGCTGTTTAAAAACGTTTCTTCTTCCCACGCCTCAACAAATGACCAATATCGAAAAGCCTGCGAACAACAACCCTTTTTTCATCTAAAGGAGCGGCAACATCACCATAGCCCAAACACTCACCATGCTGGTTCAAAACAACAACGCGATCACCAGGCTGAGGATTATTATGAGAAACAATACTCTTACCAAACAAGTCCCTACCGCAAATAAACAACCACTCACCATCCGAGTTAACAACAACACGCCACTTAGCACGCTTACCAATCCTCTGCAAAAAACCAACAGAAGGCAGCACAGTCTCGCCACGCAAATGAGCAATGCACTCATTAATGTAAACCGGCATTTTCGAGAGCAAATCCTTATCCCTAACAACAAAAAACGAACGACCAACACGCTCCACAGGAAGAGCCATAGTTATTCCAAACTCCTTCAAAAACTTCTCGATCATAACTTCACCAACTTAGCAATGAAAAAACCCTCTGTATTGGTTTTATGGGGCCACAAACGCCTGCACAAAGCAATATCAGGACTCAATTTTTTACCAAAAACCTGCGTCAACGCAGGATCGCCAACAGACAAGCTAACCTTTTCCAAACGAACAGGCAAGTTATCCAAAACCCACTGAATGTTCAACTCATCCTCCTCAGGCTCAAGAGAACACGTACTATAAACCAAAACACCGCCAGACTTAAGAACGCTGACTGCAGACTTCAACAAACGCTTCTGAATAGCAGCACTCCTCTCAATTCCATCCAACGTACGCTTTTCCAACCAGCCAGGCTCGGACAAGTAATTACCAGAACAAGGAGCATCCAACAAAACCCTGTCAAACTCAAGCTTCCAAGACTTCACCTGAGAAACATCACCAGCAAACACAACAGAATTCTCAACACCACACCTCTCCAGGTTCATCAACAAACCAGGCAAACGATGCTCCTTAAGCTCAAACGAAACAATAGTGCCACGACCCTCCATACGCGCAGAAAGCTGAGTGGTCTTACCACCAGGAGAAGCACAACAATCCAAAACAAGCTCGCCAGGCCTTGGATCAAGCACCTCAACAGGAAGCTGGGCAGCAGACTCCTGCAAAGAATAATAGCCAAGCAAAAACTCAGTAGTGGCGCCCAAAGAAAACTTACTCTCCTCAACCCAATAACCATCACGCGTAAAAGGAACACGCTTCAACACAACACCCTGCTCACCAAGACGCGCCAACAACTCCTTCGCCGTAATCTTCAACGTGTTAACACGAACAGTCTGCGGCAATTTAACATCAGCAAGCAAGCCACCAAGCTGCTCATACCGCTTACTAAAGAACTCTCTTCCACCGCTGACCATGAGAAGTATCCTCAACAACTATGCCATGCTTACGAAGCTCGTCACGAAGCTCATCAGCACGAGCAAAATTCTTCAAACTACGAGCAGACTCACGCTCTGCCAACAACCTCTCCAACTCAGGAGAAAGAGGCGCGTCCTCCTGTAGGACTGCAAGAACCTTATCAACATCATGCATAAAATGCAAAACCTTCTGAGCGTCATCCCTGCTCAACTTATGCGCGTCCAACAACTTATTTATGGAATTCATCAAATCAAAAACAGCAGCCAAAGCAGGCGAAATTTCCAAGTCATCATCCATGGACTTATCGAACTTCTTCTTTGCCTTAGCAACCAGTTTTTCCACTTTCGGCAAAGAAAGCTCTGCATGAGCCTCCTTCAACCTTAAAACAAAATCATTCAACCTCTGAACAACAACAACAGCACCATCCAACGCCTCAAAAGTAAAATTCATCTTCTGACGGTAATGAGAAGATAAAAGCACGTAACGAACAGCAAGAGGGTTATAGCCTTTTGCAAGAATGTCACGCAACGTGTAAAAATTACCCAAAGACTTAGACATCTTCTTACCATCAACAAGCAAGTGCTCAGCATGCAACCAATACTTAGCAAACTTCTTGCCAACACACCCCTCAGTCTGAGCAACCTCATCCTGATGATGAGGGAATAATAGGTCGATGCCACCAGTATGAATGTCAATAGTTTTGAACTTCTTCCTATCAAAACCATCCTCAAACAGACCAGTAAGATGCTTGGCACTCATGGCAGAACATTCAATATGCCAGCCCGGCCTTCCCTTCCCAAGCTCAGTCTCCCAAAAAACATCACCATCCTTGACATCCCAAAACTTCCACAAAGCAAAATCAGCAACATTCTCCTTCTCATACTCATCAGCCAAAACACGACCAGACGAACCAGCCTGCAAACCAGCCAGGTCCAAATGCGCAAGCTCACCATACTTCTTAAACTTAGAAATGCTAAAGTAAATACCGTCACTTGTCTTATAGACAAGGCCTTTTTTCAACAAGCACTGCGTCATAACGACCATCTCCTTGATATGCTCGGTCGCCTTCGGATAAACATCAGCACGCTCCAAACGCAACGAATCAACATCCTTGAAAAATTCTACCGTATATTTTTCCGTGAAATCCTTCAAAGAAAGCCTTTCCTTCTGCGAATCACGAATAGTCTTATCGTCCACGTCGGTCAGATTCTTAACCAGCTTAACTTTGAAACCACGAAACTTCAGCCAACGACGCAAAACGTCCTCAAACAAAAACGTCCGCAAATTACCAATGTGCACGAAATTATAAACAGTAGGACCACACGCATACATCCTGACCAAAGCGTCAACAGGCCTGAACCCCTGCTTTGTCCTGGTCAACGTGTTGAAGAGCTTAATCACAGCCAAAAAGTCATCAGGGAATTTATAAAGATAGTGGGTTAGGATGAAGGCATTAGGTTGTAGGATGTAGGTATTAGGACGAAGGGTGTAGGACGCGCAGCAGACTCAACCTGAACACACTGCCCCTAAGCGCGTTTAGATAAAGGATGTTTTTCGTTATACTGGATGAGGTCCCAGAGATTGCCATACAAATCGGCAAAAACCGCAACCATCCCGTAAGTTTCCTGTTTTGGCTCCCGGACAAACTTAATACCCTTAGAAATCAGTTCATTATAGTCCCGCCAAAAATCATCCGTACCAAGAGAAAGAAGCACTCTACCCCCATTTTGATTACCAATAAAAGCCTCCTGCCCTGGCTTAGAAGGCCTTGCAAGTGTGATCGTCGTTCCATTCGATCCTGGAGGAGAAACCACCACCCATCGCTTGTTCTGCGCAGGTTGATACGTATCTTCCAGCAGAGTGAAATTCAGCTTATTAGTGAAAAATTCAATAGCCTCATCATAATCCCTGACAACCAAACCAATATGAACTATTGATTGCTTCATAATGCTGAGCGCGCAACAGGTTATTTAACCTTTTTTCTAAAAAACTCAAAGACAACTGGAAGGCATGCAAACTTATTTCTTCCGATGACGGATGCGCTCTATGACCGGGCGAACGTCGCGCAAGAATTCCTGCAAAGAATAACGACGGGTTAGAACGTAAACGCCCATTACCAATAATGCAAGAGCGACAACATAGCCGGCAACAAGCAAAAGCTCTGGCAAAACAGACAACAGAGAAACATCAAACAACAAAACCCTACGCAACAACTGACTGCCAAGAACATACGGGTTAAAGCCAGCAATATAAGAAAACGCCTCAGGCATGCTCTCCAACGGAATAATAACATCGCTAATGAAAAGGAACACAGCACCAAGAGACACGGCCACCAAGGTAGCGGTTTCCTCATACTTGAAAGAATAACCAATCAACATGCCCAATAAGACAAACACAGAACTAGCCAGACCGAGAACCAACAACGCACCAGGAACATTAGACACAATATCAGGACTGAAAAACACGCTAACAATGGCAAGCATGACAATAAGTTGAACGAAAACCAAAATGAATGAAGTAATGAAACTCGCAAGCACAACACTCGCCTCAGACACAGGAGTCAGGAAAGAACGGAACGCAGCAGGACTATTCCTATCCAACAAAATCAAAGTAGGAGTCATAAGCAAAGCAGTAAACATGACAACCAAAACGATCAAAACAGGAAACAGGTAATTCAAATAAGTACGCTGCTGGACAACAGGCTTAATGCTGGTTACAATAGGCTGCGCAATACCCTCAGCATCACGAATCTCAATAGCACCAACACGCTCATCAATATCATTCAAAGCCTGCTGAACGTGCAAAACGCTCAACAAACTCTGATCCAACAACAAACGCATACTATCCAAAACACGAACACTAAACTCACGGCTAGTATCAGCAGAAGACAAAATACTCTTCGTATCCTGAATACCAACAATAAGCTTCTCCATCTTAGCATCAAACTCTGAAAAAGCACCACGAGTCAAGTTAGTAGTAGAAGCCATGTCAGCCTCTAACGCCTTGATCTCATCAACACTCTTCTTAAAGCTAACAATCAAAGAATTCTTAGTATCTTGAGAAGCGGAAGAAGACTTAACCAGGCCACCAGCAGCATCAATAAAAGAAGTAGCCTTACTCAAGCCCTTGTTACCAAGAGTCAACGCATTCTCAGTCCACTGCTTAACCTGAGTTTTTGACTTCTGAAGCTCATCAACTGAAAGCCGTTCATCAAACTCCAAATTCAAGTCACCAAGCTCAACAAGCAAGTCCTGAACGTTCTGATTCAACACCTCATTTTGCGTAGTAACCTGAACAAGCAACGCACGCTCATCCTGCACGCGCTTCTGAGTAAAATCAATAGTGTCAAGAAGCAACTTTGTCAAATTCTGAGACTCCTGCAAAGACTGCTCGCCAACCTCCTCAGTCATCACCTTCATCAAAGCATAAACAAGATTCATCCTAGAATAGTCAACATAAAACAAAACCCTATTCTTCCCAGGAACACCAACTGAAAAACCAGGAGAAAATGCCATGCACGTATGAACCTCAGCATTCTTAATAGCATCAACACACTCCTTCTCAGAACGATATTCAGTCACGCTAAACTGTTCACGCAGCTCATCCAACATTTGCCCTGTCAAAGCAACATTATCAGGACGGTACGCACCAACCTTAACAGCATACACATTACTATTATCAAAAGCCAAACCCGCAAGAAAAATAACAATCAAAGGACCAAGAATAACAACAAGAGAGCCAACCTTAGAACGAATCAAATTCTTGAAATTCTTCCGCACAAGCTCAAAAACATCCCTCATCGCTTCACCACAGCCTCAAACACCCTGCCAAGAGTAGGACGCGAAATATGCAGGCTAACAACATCACCCCTAGACACTGTGCTTGAAATCACGTTCAACACGCGCTCCGGAAACGGAGTCTGAATAACCAACTCGCCATCCTCCTCAGAAAACTTGTAAAAAAACCTCCTACCATGCTGAATAACAGAACGATAATCCTTTGAAGCAGTCTGCAAGAAAAGCTCATAATTACGAGAATACAGTTGCCTAAGCTCATCAGCAGTACCGAGCTCCACAACCCTGCCATTCTGCAAAATAGCAATACGGTTACACAACAACTCAATCTCAGCAAGAAAATGAGAAGCAAGCAAAATAGTAGTACCCTTCGCGTTAACCTTCCTAATAAGCTCCCAAAATTGCTTACGCAAAACAGGATCAAGATCAGCAGTAGGCTCGTCCAAAATAAGAACATCAGGATCATGCACCAAAGCACACGCAATATCCAAACGCTTCTGCATTCCACCAGACAAATGAGCTGCTAAAACATCACGCGCATCAACCAAGCCAACCAAGTCCAACAAAGAATTAGAACGACGAGCAATATCAGAACCAGACAAACGGTACAACCTCGCAAAATGCTCCAAATTCTCACGAACAGTAAGCTTCGGATAAAAACTCGGAGTCTGAGTACTAAAACCAATATGCCGCTTCACCAAAGAAGCATTCTTCAAAACACCAACAGAAGAATTGCCAACAGAAAGCAAAACATCACCCGCATCAGGACGTAAAAAACCAACAATCACGTTCAACAAAGTAGTCTTACCAGTGCCACTCATCCCAATAATGCCAAAAATCTCACCCTTACGAACATCCAAATCAATACCCTGCAGAACTTTATGATCCTGAAAAGACTTCACAACACCATGAACGCTCAAAACAGACTCATTAGGAACGTTCTTGAACGTTCGCGCAACATAATCATTAACCTGCTGCTCAGGCCAACCAGCCTCCAACAACAATTTTTTCGTATCCTCACGAGAACCCTTCAACACATGAACGTGCTCGGAAAGAGACTCGTTGATAGGTGAAACTACAGCCATGATTGAAAACAAGCCACGACGTTTTAAAAACAAACGTAACCATTCAAGAGTAGTCTGCCAGAACGAAGGAAGAAGGCGGAAGGATGAAGGTATTAGGTTGTAGTAAGTAGTGTGTAGTTTGTAGTCAGTAGTTTGTAGTACTACGCACTACCGACTACAAGCTACAAACTCGTGCAGTAGGACGAAGGCGGAAGGATGACGCCAACCATTGGCAATTCGAGAAGTTTTTAAACAACAAGCAACTGCAACAACTCGTGGCAGTCATAGACTACTTCGGAGCAGGCGGAACAATACTCACCACGCTCGACAAATACATACCAGGACTCACACTATTCATACTGTTCATCACCATATTTTTCGGATGGCTATTCTGGAGAGCAATAAACAAAATAGAAGAACAACCAATGGAAGCAATGCAGCACGCATTCCCACCAATGCTAGCACTAGGAGTTTTAAGTTTCATACTATTCGCAAACATAGCAGTCGTGTTTATACTGGAAGGCATAATGATAGCAGTCTTCGCACTAGGCAAACACGCATGGAGCAAAGCAGAACACCTAAGCAAGCCAGCAGCAGCATTAGAAAAACAACACTTCCCAGAACTCGAACGCCTCAGAACAGAAACAAAAACAGCCCTCGGAGCACTCGAAAGCAAAATACCAAAAAAAGAAGTTGCAGAAAGAGAAGAAGTAAAAGAAGAACGAATCGTTGAAGAAATCCTTGAAAAAGAAGACGTACTATTAGCAGCAGAAGAAGACCTCGCACAAGACCTACAACACATAGCAGACGCAGAATCAGCAGGAGAACAAAAAATCGAACAAGCAACACAAGCAGTAGAACAATACAGCGACCAACTCGCACAAACAGTCCAACAAACAGAAAGCCTGGAAGCAGCAGACCACGCAGGAAAACACCAAATGGTAGGCATAGTACAAGGAATAGCACAAACGTGCAACTTCATCGTACAAACCGCAACAGAAGTCAACAAAGAACGCATCAAAGCCATCCAACGACTACTACAAGACGTAAACATCATCAAAGAATTAACGAAACACGCAGGCATGCTAGTCGGCGCAACAGGACAAATCGACAAAACACTCGAAAAAACACTTGGCCAAAGCATAATCGCACAAGCCCAGGAAGTCCTTGACGATAAGGTAAAACTCCTCAACAGTCTCGCACGAAAAATAAAAACAACAAAAGACAACCAAGCTCTCACAGACCAACTAAAAGTACAACAAGCAACAATCAACGACCAAATAACAAAGCTACAAGACGGCATAAAAACCCTCAAAGGAATGAAAAACCAGCTAAGCAGCACACTCAACGAGCTAAGCAGAACAGTAGCAACCACGCGCGCAAAACTAAAAGAACTAGCAGCAGCAGAAAAACCAGCCATCAAACACGAAACACAAATCACCAGTTTCATAGAAAAATTCAGCCAGATAATTGAGAAATTACAAGAAGCAGGAAAACAATTTGGACAAACAGTCAGCCAGCTAAACCACGAAGAACTAGCAGTTCCTGAAGAAGTCCCAATAAAAGCAACAACAGACATAGGAGCAATATTCACACAAATACTCGCGCTCAAAAAAACAGCAGCAGACTTCCACACAAATAGCACCTTACCATTCGCCCAAGACCTTATGACAGTCATCCAAAAATCACAAGAAATAGAACCACTAATGAACGCGCTCAGAACCGGATTCGGACAAGTACAAAACGGGTTTACCACCCTGAAAGCAACCGCTGCAACCATAATGGAACGAACGGCAGAAGTATCACGAGACGAAAGACTCACACTCCAAAAACTCCAAAAAGGCATTGACGCACTAGCAGCACAAGGAGAACAAGAACGCAACAGAATGGCAAAACAAGCAATAGACAACCTCGGAAAAAGCCAAGCTACCATAAAAAGAGAAATCGGCCAGCTAGAACAAGCAGAAAAAAGCGCAACAGCAACGGAACAACACATCCTAGGACAGTTCACCCACGCACTCACCGCGCTAACCAGCCACAAAGCAACAATCGACAAAAACTTCCAAACACAAGCACAACAGTTCACCATTCTAATGGGCGAAGCACAACAAACAGTGCAACAAGCACGCAAAGCAGCATGAATGGCCATTAGGTATTAGGTTGTAGACATTAGGACGAATGATGAAGAGTTCTGTCGCAAACTTTTTATAACACGCCATTAAAGCCAAAAATATGCCAAACTGCGAACTCTGCGGCAAAGAAACACAACTAATGACTGCAATAGTAGAAGGCACAAAGCTAAACGTCTGCCAAAACTGCGGCAAATACGGCAAAGTCCTCGCAACACCACGCATTGCAAAAAAAGTAGAGACCCCTGCAGCAACCCAACCGTCCGAAACAATAGTTGAAAACTACGCCAAACTAATACGAGAAGCAAGAGAAAAACAAGGACTCACACAAGAAGAATTCGCAAAAAACCTAAACGAAAAAGAAAGCATCATACACAAGCTAGAAAACGGAACATACACGCCACCAATAACACTCGCAAGAAAGCTCGAAAAAATGCTAAAAATCACGCTCGTAGAAACAGAGGTAGAACTAACAACCACGTCTGAAAAAAGAAAAACAGGAACACTAACCATTGGCGATTTAATACAACTGAAGAAATAGGATGAAGGTTGTAGGGATTAGGATGGAGGCAGTAGGAATTAGGACGAAGGTAGGGCCAAGATGAAGAACGCAGTCTTCACCCTTCCACCTTATACCTTCGACCTCAATTAGCTGTTAGTACCAATGGCTAAGAGCCAGCCATCCAAACCCTGTACCAACAACGACCATGCTGCTTATCAAACACCCGCGCAAAACGTGCATCAAGATCGGCAACCAAGTCCTCAGTATGCCGCGCACACTCCTCATCACCAGGCGGGCAAATCAAGCCACCACCACAATTATCCAACAAAACAGCACCAATAACCCCTGAATCACGCTCCAAATAAGATAAAAAGTCACCAGCAAGACCAACATCATAAACAGGATAATACACCTTCTCCAATCTCAAATCAGAATACGCAGCAACACTCGGATGAGACACCCAAACCTTGCCCTGAACCGGCTTATCAGCCATAAAAGACAAGTACTCCTCCAACACCACATCTGGCTGCTGAAGCTCATTACCATAATAAAACGTCAACGATGAACCAGCAAGCCATACACCAAGGATAACAAACACCACCACGAAAAAACGCCTTGAAAACTTCCTAACAATGAACATCGTGCTAACAGCAGTAAGAATTGCCACAAACGGCAAAAACAAAGCCAAATAACGATAGTCCCTGCAATTCATCTGCACAAAATACAACAACGGAACAAACAAAGACAAAACAAACAACAACCTATCACGCCTCCAAAAACGCGCAACCATGAAAAGCCCAGGCAATGCCAAAAAGTGAAGCTTTGTCTCGCTAAAAACTAGCCAATAGAAATAATACCACCAAGGACGATAACGCAACAAGTTACAACCAAGAGCCCTGCTAATCGTGTCCTGAGCAGCATGCAATGTTGCAAACAGACTACCATACACCCACCAACTAGCCACAAAATAAGGAACTGCAAAAAAAGAAAAACCGGCACCAAGCAGTACAATATCACGCCAACGCCTCCCATCAAGCAAGAAAACGCCAACAACAGGCAAAAACAAGCCGGCAGGGAATTTCGCCAAAAACGCCAAGCCAAGAGCGAGCCCAGACAAAAACGGAAACCTCTTACAAACAAGCCAAACACCCAACAAAACAAAAAAAGCACTAGGAATCTCAGTATACTGATGAAAGCTCAAAAAGAAAAAAATAGGGCTAAACGCAACAATAAGCCCTGCAAACAAGCCGACAGTCTCATCAAACCACCTACGCCCAAGATCATAAGAAAGCCAGACAACACCCAACATCAAAACAATCTCAAACAAACGACCAAACAACACAGGATCCAAACCAAGCCACCAGAAAAAACCAAGAACAACAGGAACAAACGGAGGACGAATATGCTCCCACAAACCAGCCTCCCCGCCAGAAAACAAATACTTACCCATCCCAATATACACACCACTATCCCACCAAACCTCATGCCAAGAAAAAGCAAACAAAAGACGCAATACCAGCGCGAAAAAAAGTATAACAAGGATGAAGGACGAAGGGTGTAGGACGTAGGATGAAGGACTAAGGGTGTAGGACGTAGGACGAAGGACAAAGAAATGTGCTGCTCTTCTTCCTTCAACCTTCAACCTTCTCCCCTCAGTCATACAAACACCGGATTAGGATCATCAAACGACGACCGTTCAGGATACTCATCCAACAACTTACGACCAAAAGGATAACTAGCACTATGAAACAACAAAACCCTCCTGGATCCATGCTCATCCAGCCAGTCCTTAACAGCACGATAATCCGCACTATTAAACACACGAGCAGCCACAACAGACGCATTCACCTCACGCGCCCTCACCATAGCAAGCTCCATCTGGCTGAAATTTGACAACGCGAAATACGTAACATTCAACGGAAAAACCTTGGCGAGCTCAAAAACATACGATGCAGGAGTCTGATAATACCACAACGCAAACACCTTATCAGAAGAATTCACAGCCAACACACGCTCACCATTTGACAATTCCAACGGACGCCTGCCAACAACCACCTCAGACCCAACAATCTGAATAGGCGCGCTGCCAACAGCAGAAACATTCCTACCAAGAGCCAAATACAAATACTTATCAGTAGAACAAATCGTGCTAATATTCCGCTGACTCAAGTACCAAGCAGCATAAACCTTCCCAGGATGATCACAACAACCAAGAACAGCAGACGCATTATTACGAACAGCTTGCTCGACCAACATGTTCACACCATGAGTATCGATAACAACAGCAAGATTCCTATGCAAAAACCTAGTAGTAGGATACAACACCTTATCCAACGGAACCTCAAAACGGAACACGCCAGCATCATCAACAGCAAACCAACGATCATTCCACCTAGCAACCAAAGTACCAACAGCAACCTCCTGCTGAACGCCTGCAGCAGAAAGATCACGAACCATAGCACCCTCATGCCAACCAATCTCACGCAACAAATCAGAAGGCCTATAAGACAAACGCTCGGAAAAAGTAGTCAAAACCTCAGGACCAAAAGGATCAGCCAACTGACCACCAAGCCAATCACGAAAAACACGATCATCCTGAGAAACCACAACACTAGAAGAGTTCAAAACAACAGAATGCGCGCCAACAACCAAACCATCACCCTTACCAGACAGATTTGGAAGTATAGGAGAAAAATAGCCACTAATTACAGAAGTATTTGCACTAGTCGCAACAGGATCAAACTGCAACTGCAACTGACCGCCCCTAGCAAGACGCTCCAACAAACCAGCACGGAACGAATTATTCAACCCTTTCCACTCACTAGCAGCAGCACGCAAGAAAGCAGCACGATTCCTACCACAACCCAAAGAAGCACTAGTCTCGAACAACAACGCTCGCTCCTCTGCACTCGAAGAATTAACCCGGTCAAAAAAAGACAAACTCTGACAAATAAAAGAATCATCCTTCAACAAACGACCCTTCACAAGCAAAGCATCACCACGCGCGAAATAACTCGCAGACTCATTTTGAATAATACCATCCAACAAGCCAACAAGCTGGGAAACATTTGAACCAGCAGCACGCGGAGTAAACATGAAATCAAACTTACGCCCATACGGATCGGCTACGCGCAACAAGTTACGAAGTGTTAAATTAAGCTCGCCAGTATAATGCAAACCCTCATACGGAACCCCATCAATAACCATTGTAGGGGCAGTCGTAACATTATAATTACGCGCCAAAACCTGCACCAAGGGCTCATCCACATAACCCTTGTCTAACGAAAGAACCACCAACTGCTGATCATAACCCTTACTCAAATCCTCCAAAATGAACCCTTGACGCTCACTATCCTCATCATCAATCTCATAAAAGAAAACTATAGGAACATAAGGATGATCACACTCCCTGTTAACCCTCTCAACCAAAGCCAGAAAACGAAACTCCAACAAGAAATACTTCCGCTTCAAATAATCATAATCATTCCTCCTGAAAAAACTAAACCTAGAATAGCTACCCAAATCCTCACCAACCTTCCTAATCTCCTTCTTAAAATCAGAAATACGAGAAGTCAAAAGCTCACACTCCTCCCCCCCAAACTCGCTAGTGAAAAAACGCTCAACACGATAAGCATCATTGTGAACCTCGTGCTCGCGCATAACACCAACAATCGTATCAATACGAACAGCATCAAAAACATGATTCAGAAGAATACCAACAGCAAAAATTAAAACAGTCAACAACAAACTCCGCCAGAGAACAGTCCTCTGCGCATCCATAACTCACTCCTTCGCAGCAGCCATAATCTCTTCCTTAGAAATCAGACCAGGCAGAACTTTCTTAAAATTCACAACAAGAGTGGGAGCCTGCTCAACACCATAATAATCCTCCAAAAATTTCAACTCCCGCGCATAACCAAGCTCAATCGCGAAAACATGAAAGCGTTGCTCATCAACAAGTTCATCCAAAATAATACCCTGCTCACGACTCAAAGGATCGCCCTTACCATAATAGTACAAAACCACATTCGGAATACCGCCACAATCACTCTGAACCTTCTTCTCCAAAACATACGTACGAATCTGCAACAAGTGATACTTCCGCTTAAGAAAAGCATAGTCCTCCTCGCCAAGCTTCTGACGCGCATCATCTGCAGCAAGCACCTTGCCAAGACCACCCAACTCCCCACTCTGAGAACGCAAACGCTCCTGCGCAAGCTGGCAATTCGTCTCAAAACTCTCAAACAACTCCTGCTCAACCAAAAAACTCTCAGCATCAAGCTCAGAAGCGCGCAAAACACCCTCAACCTCGCCACCCCTATTCTGCCAAGAATTTCCAACAACAACACCAAGAGAGAAAACAACTAAAACCAACAAAACCATCGTTGCCAAAGTCTGTTTCTGCCTCATTGACGCTCCCACACTCCAATCGACGAGCCCCCATCAGTTCTTTTAAACATTTCGCTATTAGCAACAAGAAAAGCCAGCCCCTGCTCATCACGATCCCACACCAAACCCTGCTTCATCTCAGGAGTAATCAAAACATAAGAAACATCATACTTGTCAAGCAACACCAAAGTCCATTCCACATCAGTAGAAAAAAACAAAGAATCCATATCACGCTCAGTCTCCCTATCATAAGACAACAGGTCACCCAACACCCTGTGACCTGCATACTCCAACCAAAAACCATACTTCTCATGAGTCAAAACAACACCAGGAACAACAGGAAGAACATCAAAAAAATTCTGAGAAGGAGCAGAACGAGCAATCTCAAAACCATGAGCGACACCACTAAACAACAAACCACAAAACAACACAAGCAAAGAAGCCTGCCTGATGGACTCCAAATGCCACTTATGCTCAGAAAGCCAAGCAAGAGCAACACCAGAAAGCACGCAAACAACAGCATTCGCAAAAACCAACAAGCCAGGAAAGAAAAAAGACCCAACAAGCAAACACAACAAAGTCACAAAACCACCAAAATAAGCACGCTTATACTCCCACAAAACAACAGCACCAATAAAAGACAACAACAAAGCAAACACGCTCAAACCATAAACACCCCCAAAGTCACTAACAAACTCGCTTACGCCAGTATCAGACTTAACAGCAGGAACATACCACCCAGTAAGAAACAACACTAACAACAAAACAAGAACAATGTTCGCCCTATCCGCACTCGACCTGCGAACCAGAAGAGAAAACAACAAAACACCAGCAGCAGCAATAAGGAAAACCAAACCAGACAAGCCAGCAATAACAAAAAAAGCTAACGCCAACCACCACCACCTGCCTTCCAACAACAACCAACCTGACAAAAGCAAAAACAACACGAACGCATGAGGAGTAATAAAAAACGCCGCAGCAATCAAAGGAGGAGAAAGAACAAACGCAAGAAGCGCCCAAAACTGCTGCTCAACAGACAAGCCCAAACGACGAATCAACAACCAAAACAACAAAACACACAAAACAGCAAACAACAAAGGAACAAACACCAAAGAACGCTCGCCACCCAAAATAAACACACCTGCAAGCAACACATGAAAAGGACTAGGAACAAACGAACGAGACGGAACAACAGCCTCGTCAGCAGAAGGAAGACCAAAAGCGAGCATCTTTGCCATACGCACATGATAATACGACTCAAACCCCGGCAAAGTACTAGCCCCACTCGCAAGACGCGCAGTCCAAGGCAAAACCAAAAGAGCAACAGCAATCACCAAAACCAAGAGCAAACGCTTCATGCCACCACCCTAACCTTACATTCAGGATTCTTAATGTAGACCTTAACATTCGTCGCATGCACCCGCTCAAAACACCTTCCGGCAAATTTAACATCACTCACACCAGGAGGCACAACCAGATAAGTCGCATTATACTTATCAAACAACTCAACAGCCTCAGTCTGAAACTGAGTCTTAAACACACGCTCAACATCCTCAAAACGCTCATTAATCCTAGGCTGCATCAAAAAATAACCATCCACAACATTCTTACGCCTCGCAAAATAAGTCACATAATTACCATACTCAACCGGAGCAAGAACAACCGCATCAGAAGACGACGTACGAGACAACCCCTGCAAGACAGAAACATCCTCCTGCGAAATAGTCTCACGCAGCTCAGACTGAACAGCGGCATACGCAGGAATGCCAGTAGTCACCAAAGCAAGAACAACACTAACACCAACCACCAAAGGAGCAAAACGAGAAAATTTAGTCAACTGGCCAAAGTGCAAAAACATAATAGACCATTTCGCAAACAACAAGCCAAGCGTAATACCAAGAAGCATCAAACCAGTCTCCAAAGCAATAAGCTTAAACCACAACAAAGCACCAGAAACTATCGTAACACTCAACAAAACATTCAACTCACGCTGAGGATGCCGCAAAGCAGTCCTATACAAAGCATAAATACCCTCAGCCAAAGGATACGCGCCAACCTGCACTATCGCCTCCAACAAAGAAACATTCGCGTAAAAAGAAGACAACAAACCAGTCGGAATATTCTGCCAAATAACAGCAGGACCGTGAAATAAAATAACGCGCTTATACAACAAAAACTGCGCCCACAACGCAAAAAAAATGGCAAACAAGCCAATCTCGTACTCCCCCTCAGACACGCGAACACCATCAAGAAAAGACAAGAAAAAATACACAGCCAAGCAAATTATGAAAACTATCGACAAAGGATGGAAAAAAACGAAAAACAACAACCCAGCAAGAAAAACATACACCCTCTTAAGATGAATCCACTCATACAACAAAAAGAAAAACAACGGCAAAGCAACCGATAACGGCGTCAAATGATTAAAAGTATTAGCGAAAAAAACAGGAACAATACTAACCAAAAAAGAAGTAGACAAAGACAAAACATTATGCTTAGTAAGCTCGTATGCGATCAAAAAAGCAGGAACAGCCAACAAGCTAGCAGCAAAATTCGGCAAAACCTTAACAGCAAGACCCACAGGCAGGAAAAAAGTAAGAACAGCAGCCAACAAGTCAAACAAAGGACTAAAAACCAAAGAACGACCACCATAACCCAAAGGATCATGAAACAAAGCATCCCCTGCCCTTAAAGAATCAACAACACGCAAGTGCAAATAAGAATCATCAGAACTCAAAAAAGGAGTCTTCAACGCGAAAAACATACGAATAGAAAAAACCAACAACACAATCAAGCCAAGCCACAACCAAGACTTTCGCATACAATCAAATGAAAAAACAGCATTTATAAAGCTTTGTCGCCTCGACAGACACATGCAAGCCAAACACACAAGCACGGGAACAAACTTTCTAGACGACCTGCTTGAAGGAGGGTACGAAGCAGACGCAATAACAACCATCTACGGACCAGCAGGAACAGGAAAAACCAACCTATCCCTCCTAGCAGCAATAGAAACAGCAAAACAAGGAAAAAAAGTCATATTCATAGACACAGAAGGAGGATTCAGCATAACACGACTAAAACAACTATTGCCAGAATACAAAAAACTCCTAGACAAATTCACATTCATAAGACCAACAACACTAGAAGAACAACACCAAGCAATCGAACAACTAAGAAGCATAGCCAACCAAAAAATCGGTTTGATAATAGTTGACACCATAACCATGCTGTACAGACTGCAAAGAAGCTTCAAAAAAGAAGACACGAGCAACCACGCGCTAAGCCAACAAATGCTCACCCTAAACGCAATAGCAAGAAAGCACAATATCCCTGTTTTGCTAACATCACAAGTCTACAGCTCAATGCAAGGCAACGGAATAAAAATAGTAGGAGGAGACATTATGACCTATACCAGCAAGTGCCTACTAGAGCTTGAAAACAGCAACGGAAAAAGAAAACTAACACTCAAAAAACACAGAAGCATAGCATCAGGAAAAGAAGCCAGCTTCACGATAGTAGAGAAAGGCATAGAACAAAGCCATTAGGTTGTAGGATGAAGGCAGAAGGAAGAAGATAGTTGGCAGTGTGTAGAAATCAGACCAAATTGAATTATTCTGAAAAGCTGAATTCATCGACGATAAAGCGAAAAGCTTAAGTACTTATAAGAACTTTAAAAGTACTCAAAGGTACTTCCGATGAACAAAAGCCTCAAACTCACCATGAACCCAAAACTACACGCAGCACTAGTCCAAAAAGCAGACCAACGCGCCATGACAGCACAAGAATACATCTACGAACTAATCAGAAACAAAGTATTCGCAAAAAACAACGCAGGAAGACCCGAGAAAAAAGAGTTTATCGACATGTTTTCACGAAAAAGATAGGAGGAACAAATGGACCCAACACTACTTGCAGGACTCTTAGGCGGACTAGGCGGGGCAGCACGCGGAGTCGTCGGACTCGGAAAAGCACTCACACAAAAACGCAAAATCATCTGGCACTACTGGCTCCTCACAGTCATCATTGCAACAATCATCGGCATGACAACAGGAACAGTATTCAACTTTGACCTACGATTGGCAGCCCTAGCAGGCTACGCAGGCACAGACCTACTAGAAGGCATATACAAAAGCTTCAAAGCACAGAAAGTACTGATGCGGTAAATGCCTGCTAAGACGCCAAATGCCGAACACACCGCTCAAGTTCGCCGCTCCCCAAATCAGTCATCCGAAACGAAATGTCAACGATTGTCTTATAATTTCCCATGTCAATTATGCTTCCACGATGGCGACCGAAACCCACAGAAACAAGAGAATAATCAAACACCCCCTGCGTCTCTCCTTTGAGCTTGTCTGCTTCTGCTTGCACAAGCGCCTCTCTTGAAACAAATTTGCCTAAATGTTTATTTTGGAATGCATACAACACCCCATGCTTCGATGTATCTTGAAAGATTGAAGTCACTGGCGTCGGCTTCCATGACCGATGAATCGAACGCGGAAATGAAATCCAACAATTCGCC
Source organism: Candidatus Woesearchaeota archaeon (assembly GCA_016203305.1). Taxonomy (GTDB): domain Archaea; phylum Nanobdellota; class Nanobdellia; order Woesearchaeales; family ARS49; genus SURF-65. Next base: position 1,634 of record JACQMY010000015.1, on the reverse strand, counting down.
CCATTATCCTTCGCAGGCAACAGCGCACCACAATAGTCTTGCAAAGGCACGACGAGCACCTGCATACCGAGAAGGGGCATAATGATTGCCACACCTGTTTGCGATGACTCTCCATACCGCTCTTCTAACTTAAGAACTTCCCATTCCCCAGGAACTGGAATAGAACGCGCACACTCAAGCAAAGAACAGACGCCATTCTCACTTACCACATTCAAAGAAGAATAACAATCAAAAAAAGAACGAAGCTCTGCTTCAAGCCCCATTTTATTCTTCGGTAAATTCTTCCAGCGTGAACTTAGGCTCCTCGTCCTTGCCCAACACTCCACGACCACGCAAGTACTCGCGCGCGAGAATGTAAAACAACAAGCCAAGAGACTTCTTGCCCTTATTGTTACAAGGCACAACCAAGTCAATCTCATTACTAGGGTTGTTAGTATCACACAACGCGATAACCGGAATGCCAACCTGAATAGCATCCTTGATAACGTTACGATCAGGCCAGCTATCAGTCACGAGAACCAGCCTGACCTCAATGTAGCTATCCAGCTTTGGATTAGTCAAAATACCAGGCGGGTAACGGCCGGCAAACACGCGAATGCCAGTATGCCTGCCAAACGCCTTAACAGCCTTCCAACCATTCTCACGACGAGAAGCAATAAGGATATCCTCAGGCGCATATTGCGAAATCATGTTAGAAGCAAGACGAATACGCTCATCAATCTTCTGCAAGTTCAAAACACTCAAACCATCAGGACGAGTCTTATAGATAAACGAGTTCATATACCCAGTTCTAAACTTAGTGCCAATATGAATACCCGACTTCAAATATTGATCCTGCGCCACCAAAAAACTACCCTCAGTTGTCATGCTTATTCTCCGCGATGATTTTTCGTGCCTCACATCGCATTCGTCCCACCCAAGCAAGGCAGAACCTTTGGCAATAGACGAGAAGCCAAGAAGGAGGTTTATAAAGATATCGGAAGAAAGAGCTAAGGATGAAGGGTGTAGGTATTAGGCGTTAGGCAGTAGGCATTAAGGCAGAGGTTGTAGAAAGTAGTGTGTAGTATGCGCTTACTGCAATGGAAATACAGCAACATCACGATAAACAGGACCATTGGCTGCCAAAGAGCTTTCAACCAACTTAAACTCTGTAACAGGAAAAGACAACGGCTCAACCTTAACATCAGAAACTTTTGCAAACAACTTAACATCAGTAATTTCCTTCACACGAGCAAGAGTCAAGTGAGGCACAAAATCATTCTCCTTCGGAAACAAACCAACCAATGCAGCATCAACAAGCCCCTGCAACTCTTTCACTTGCGCAGGCTCAACACCAACCCACACAACCCTTGCAGCCCTGGCAGACGGAAAAAAACCAACCCTTGACAAAGAAGCTGAAAAAGAACCAAACCTCACTGCAGCAAGCCTCTGCACAACCTGCTCTGCCTTCTGAGGAGACACCTCACCCAAAAACTTCAAAGTCAAATGCGGATGCGCAAACGAAACCTTCGCGCCAACAATGCGCGAATGCAAGCCTTTCAAATACTCTTCAACAACACCAGGCAAGGAAATCGCAATAAACAACCGCATATTAAGAACAGAAAAAAAAGGATAATAAAAAAGTTATTGCTCTT
>JACQMY010000010.1 GCA_016203305.1 Candidatus Woesearchaeota archaeon | reverse complement strand
AGCTTTGCCACGCACCTTCTCGAGCAAGGCGTCGACATTAGATACATAAAAGAGCTTCTCGGGCATTCCAACATCGCGACCACGCTCATCTACACAAGAGTCTCAAACAAGAACCTTACAAGCATTAAAAGTCCTCTTGACTGAAACAAGAAAATCCCCCTTCCTTCTTGTCGGGTCTTTAAATTTTCACTTCGAATTCTTTCATTATTCAAAGTAATAATTAAATAGTTGAGGTTCAGTTAGTTTCTTGCGTGAGCAGAAAGGGAAAAGCGGAAATGCTGAGTACTATGGGGCTAAAAGAGGCTCTTTGCTGGGCGAGTCCACACCCCCAACTGTCCAGAGCGATATTTTTTAGGGTAAGTTTTAAATACTGTGAAGACATAAAAGTGACTATGCAAACTGTGACCATTCCTAAGACAGAATATGTACGTCTGAAAAAGTTAGAAGAGCTCGATTTTGATTTAATCAGGCAGTTCGCGAGTAGCCTTGAAGATTTGAGACATGGTCGTTTCAAAAAGCTTGCTTAGCTATCTTTTCAGCTTCTTTTCTGAATTCAGGAAGGTTGACTTTGATGTGGTCGATTGTTGCTTGCTGGTCTTTCTTGCCACTTGTAGCAACGAGCAATACCAACTTCAAGTCTTCATAAATGAGATAATAAACACGTTTTTCGCCAACGCGTCTTTCTCGCAGAAAAGGATAGCTTAAGGGATCGCCGATGAATGGATTGACGGCCAGTTTTTGGGGATTTTTTCCAGCTATTTCTTGGTCTGCTTTTGACCATTGTTCTACCTCTGAAATATAGGTATCAGTTCCGATGACATTGAACATACACGTGTATGTTTGAATGGGAGTATAAAATATCTTTCATCGGCCGGACTTGGACCAGCAATCAAGCAGGAAGAAAGTGACCTCTAGTGTTAAATCGCTCATTTTCTTGTGTACTGCATTTGTAGTGCAAACCTGAAAGAACGGCATTGATAAGGGGATGAAGGCGGAAGGTATTGGGTATTAGGCTGTAGGATAAAGGACGTAGGTTGTAGACGAAGGCTATTGGCTCGTTTGTAGTCAGTAGTTTGTAGTTTGTGATGTGCAGGATGAAGGGCGTAGGATGAATGCGGAAGGAAGAAGGTATTAGGATGTAGAACGAAGGGTGAAGAACTTCTTATGAAGCAAAAAACAGGAATTGTCACCTGTCGGAATTCCGAGCACGCTCACAAACGTGTGCATTCGAATACTAAATATAAATATTTCAGCAAGGAGAGAGTGTAACTTAAAAGTGGTAAAAGCGGGAAGGTTTATAAAGTGGGCTGGCATAAACCTCTGTATGGACCTAGAATTTCGCGCACTTGGCAGAACGCTTGATTACAAGACTCCTGGTGACTTGATTAAACTTGCACTATATGCTGATCGCGAAGGGCACACTTCCCTCTTCATCTGGCGTAGGGCACTCTCTCTCGATCCAAAAAGTGAAGATGCCCGACTTGGCTACATCGGTGCGGGTGGTTTCTACGCAGAACCGATCAGGGATCCATATCTTGGATCTGCTTGGAAGCTTTACAATCTGCCTGTGACCTTGCCTAATGGAGAGCGGACAAAGTACAACCTAATCTACGGCAGAAAACTCTTCCGATACAAAAACCACAGAATCGTCAAAAGAACTGCTGACCACCACTTGGAACACTCGGTTGCAGGGCCAGAAGAAAACCCAGGAGGAGTTGCGGTTGCGAGTACGCTTGTGAAAGGATGCATTGATCGCGCAATGCTCGTTCACAAAGACGCGCCCTTTTTGAAAGAGCGTGTGGCTGAATACCAGAACGATGAATTGGAAAAAGAACAGCGCAAGCGCATCGTGGGCAAACTCACCTACGGTTTCGACCAAGCAACGCTCGAGGACATTGCCCTTGACCGAACACGGCATTCACGAACAGTCATTGTTCCAATGTTTAGCTATAATTTTCTCGCACTTGCGCCCGAACAACCAGAAGACTATCTTGGAACAATGGCGCCAATACCTTACAGAGCAATCCCACTGCTTATAGAACTCTTCGGAAAAGACTATGTTCGCATCATCCCTGCAATTCAATACTTCACAAAACGAAGAGGTGGAAATCTCGCCGCAGTCTACCTCTGGACGGCTCCTTTGGACCGTCGAACAAATATTCCAGAGCGGTCCTTGGTGTTGGTCAGCTACGAAGAAGGCATCACCTTGCTCAGAGGTAACGAAGCCAGATTCTGCATCGGCTGCGAAGGCGGCATCGGCGACGCCTTGCCTGTCTGCGGGTGGCGTTCGGCGCAAAAAATTTGCAGATAGCAGACTCACTTGCTCTGAATTCCTGCCAAATAATCCTTAACCACCATTGTGGCCCTAACATCATCCTCATTATAGTCAATAATTCTTTGCAATGTTTTCTTGTCCTTGGTTCGCAAAAAATCCAGGTACAGCACAATAGATTCCTGCGCGTCAGCCATGCCGCGCCATTGATAGCCCAAAAACTTACCAATATCTTTCAGCGAATTACCCATTGTGGGAAACGCAACACACCTGCGCACCAAGTACAAAACATCAACCATCTTTCTAACAATGTGAGAAACGTCCACCTTGTACTTCTCACCAAGAGCGCGCATGTGAGTTTTCTCATACGGGCCATAATGATAAATAACTGCAGAAGAGTGATGCTTCATGAAAGCCAAAAATTCATCCACCATCTGCTTCTCACCCTGCAAAGATTCAGAAACAAACGCGTGAAACGAAACCCTGCCAGCCTCACGCTTCAACACTCCAATCAAATAATCAACCTTCACCAAGCCCTCTTCCATCTCCAACTCGTCAGTACCCTCAAAATCCAAAAAAAGCTCAACCTCAGATTTTGGAAGCTTAGGCTTCTCGATCAAAACAGGCTTTTTATCGACAAAAGCACGCGCATAAGTTTTCAACTTCTCCCACGCGCCAGGCGCCAAGTCAACATTAACATCCTTCTCCAACAGGTCCTTCACAGTAAAAACGCCCTTTGAATTCAACTGAGCCTTAACCCTCGGACCAACACTAGGCAAAATAGAAACATCATCAGCCTCAACAGCACGGCGTAAGCAATAAGACTCCCAGGGCCACTTGCAAGCCTTTGCAGTAGCAGATACTTCCTTGCCGTTCATAATCCTGTGAATGTCTTCCAAAATTCTCAGCAAATCTTCCTCATAATCAGCGTACTTGAACTCGTGCTCTCCTCCCTCACGATCAATCAAATAAAAAACCTCAGGAGTAAAACCCTGCACTCTGCCGAGAAGATAGTTATAAAACGCAGTCTGCATTACATACTCCTGCTTGATCCACTTAGCACTCTTAATCTCCTTAACCACATAATGAAAATCGCCAAATACACTCCTGCCAGTTCGTTTCTCCAACACGTCAAAAATACCCTCCAATTTTTCTGCAACAAAGAAAAATGGAGTTTGAGCTAATACATCAGTCCCTTGAGCGCACAAGTCCAACACTTTTCTGAAACCATCCTCAAAAGAAGGAGCTTCAACCCTGACAGCACTCCCAAACTTCTCTGACACGACCTTGCGCTCGTGCTCAATACCCCGCTCAAAAAGAACGTGCAAATAAGCACTAGGAGGGTCCCTCTCACTCTTAGGCGCGAAAAAATCACACCACACCAAAAAAGGGCTAGTAACGTACCTTCCAACAGTATGCCCTGTAATGAAAAACCTAGGACGAGAGCCAGACATACACTTATCGAACAAGGATGAAGGTTGAAGGGCGAAGGGCGAAGAGGTTTTCATCACGCTTAAGGCTGCTAGATATGTTTATAAACTATACTCCTCTTATGTCTTATAAAAGAGGAGACAATGCGACACCAGCTTATAATATTTCTAAGCGCGTTCATAATCATCCTATTCACCCTTGCAAATCTCGACGTATCGTTCAAAGGAGCAACCGGAGCGGCAGTAGAAGAAACATACGCGTACACGCTAGACCACTTAGTCCACGACTTCTTTGAAACAGCAGACGACTTCTTTGAAACAGCAGAAATACAATTTCCAGCAGGAACCTGCGGCATGCTCGCACGAGAACTCTACCAAAACATGGCAAGCCAAGACCTAGAAGTCACAAGCGGGTACGGAACAAAAGCAAAAGAAAGAGTGGCGACAATAAACTTTGGAATGGAAAGAAGCATAGGAACACTCGACATGGTAAAAGGCAGAACATTCTTCCAAGAACAGGCAGCGGACAGCATGATAGACCTAGGCATGCACACGACAATCCGCATGCCACCAGGAGTAGCGAGACTAACGTATTACAAAATGACACTCTACGGCATAAGCCAAGGATTATTCGCAGTAACACATGGCAGCTTCAGCACGCCAAGCGCAGAATGCACGTTCACAACCAACGAATGCAAGTGTAGTACACACGCACGCAACAACTATGAGGCATATACTGAAGCGTGAAAGGACGTGGTGTTAGGCATTAGGCTGTAGGATTTAGGATGAAGGAAGAGGGTAAATGATCTTCACCCTTCCGCCTTACACCTTTATCCACAAAGGTACGACATAATATTTATATACCAACCAATACTTTACAGACAACAAAGAGGTGTATTAATGTTGAGAAACAGACGCGCAGCACTTGAACTTTCTATCACAGCAATCGTCGTCCTCATCATTGCGATCACAGTTCTCGGTCTAGGAATAGGCTTTATCAAAAAGCAATTTGAAGCAGGCACAGAACTCGTCAGCAAAGAACTCTCAAACATCAAAGAACAAATCAAACAACAAGTCAAAACAGGCGGAGAACTACTGGTCTTCCCAGAACCAGAACCCGTGGGACTAGGCAAGACACAAAACGTCATAGTGGGAGTGCGAAATACAGTGGCAAATACAGGGGGAGATAGGGTTTGCTTCCGCGTAGAATTCAAATGCGTCCAACCATTCACACCAGAAGAAACGTGCATAGTCGGAAAGCAGAATCCCCTAGTCATCGGCGGATACGATATGGATGCCCAAATATTCGTACAAAAAAGCGCACAAGACAGAAACTGGTTCCAGAAACTTGAATCACAATTCGACATCAAAAACTATGATGGAGAAGTCAAAGACGCCATCCTGCAAGTGCGCAATGCAAGACCGGACGCGTACAGCATGGAAGTCAACGTCTACAAAGCAATAGATGATAAAGCGTGCGCAGACGGACCAGACTTCAGCGACAAAGCAAAAGCACTCTACGCAAGCAAAAGTTTCACGCTCAACGTGGTGTAAAATGAAAGTGAAAAGACGACTCGCAGGACACGAAGAATTCGAAATCATGAAGTTAGTACTGGATAAATTCCTCTGGTTGGGAACTGCATTGCTAGGCTGGGGATTATACCGCAGCATAGCAGTAGACGTCCAAGACGGACTATGGTACATAGCAGCAGGAGCACTAGTCATGGTATTATTCGCATGGTTCATCATCCGAGAGTTTGAAAGAATACGGTAGTTCTAGGTGTTAGATATTAGGTTGTAGGACGTAGGTATTAGGTTGTAGGATGAAGGGCGAAGGCAGTAGGATGTAGGTTGTAGGCATCAGGATGAAGGTGGAAGATATTAGGCTGAAGGGTGAAGGACGAAGGTATTAGGTTGTAGGGTGAAGGCGGAAGGCGCGTGAAAATTGCTTTTTCTCGACGGTACATTATAAACATTTAAATACTTGTCTTCTTAAGTTCATGGCAGATGAAAGGGGTGGTAAAGCCAATCATAGGTTTAGCCTTAGCTATTGCACTAGTTCTAGCACTTTTGCTAATTCCTACAAAAAGTCCTACAGGTTTGCAAGTAACAAACCAACCACCACTATATGACGGAACAGCGTTCACAACAACAGACACATTAACAGTTAATCTCGCACAACATTTTGTTGACCCTGAAGGAGACCTGGTAAGTTTGTCAACAAATGATCCGAACGCAAAACTAGAATCAGGCATTCTCACATTCACGCCACCAACAAACTACTCAGGCGAGTACTTGCTCAGCATAGAAGTAAGCGATGGGGCGAATACAGTATACAAACCAATCATGATTGAGGTTGTAGGAAGTGGGACGAAGGATGTAGGCAACGAGGATGAAGGAAGAAGGATAAAGGAAGAAGAAACTGCAGTGCCAAACAGAGCAGCACAGCTTGTAATAGTGCCTGCAACCACTGAAACAACACCTGAACTAAGTCCGTCCGAACCAGCCATCATATCAGACATTACAATCTCGGCAGCATGCGGCTCACCAATAACTGCATGTTGCGACATAACGAGTTCTGGCTACTACGCGTTAGGAGACAACATAACAAACACCAGCACATGCATCGCGATAAGCGCAAACGACGTCACTCTCGACTGTGCAGGATTCACAATAAACTACAGCACAAGCACAAGTGGCAATGGAATATTTGTTGATGGAAGGAACAATGTAACGATCAGTAATTGCACGATAGTCAAAGAAAGCGCGGCTCCTGCAAGCGCACATGGTATCTTGTTCACCAATACCGGCAACAGCACAATATTCAACACCACTTCAACAGTCACAGGTGCAGGCAGCGACGCCATCCAAATAACTGGGGACGGCCATAACAACACCCTTGCAAATGTGACTGGTATAAGCGCAAGTGCGGAAGGGATAGAAATTAGCACTAGTGACAATAACACAATAGAGAATAGCCAGGGGATTGCAACTGGGGCAGGATATGGAATATCAATTGCGACAGGCACGAACTTCAACATACTCATCAACAACACGGGCACGAGCAACACATTCTCTGGACTCATGCTCTTTTCAAGTTCAAACAACACGCTCACCAACAACACGGCAACGAGCGACTCAAACATAGGGCTTTATGTCTCTGCAAGTTCAGACAATCGACTCATACAAAACACGGCACGAAGCAACACCGGCGCTGGATTGGTCTCTGATGGCGGCTCAGTTAACAACACATTCATGCATAACGTGGTAAGAAGCCGAACAAATTTCGGACTGCGTCTCTTGTCAAGCTCAAGCAACACGCTAACGAACAATACTGTTGCAAGCAACACTGGAACAACCTTAAACTTCCTGGCTTCACAAAACAACGCCCTTGTGAACACAACACTTATGGCAAACATTACTTGGCTCACAACAGACGCCACCAGTACAGGAAACAACCTCACCAACACAACATTTGACAACCCTGTCAACGGAAGCATACTAATCATCAACACAACAACAATACCTGCAAGCACAACTGTTGGGCTGAGAAACCTAACCATCCGCAACAACTCAGCATTCCTAAACAGCACCAATCTCACTTTCCTGAACACCACAGCTCAAATAACACTTAATGGAATTCCAACAGCGAATACTCACACGCACGTCGACTTTGAAGACGATGGAACGTTTACAGAATGCATCGCTCCACAATGCGTAAACGAAAGCTTTGCAGCGGGAGTCAAAGTCTTCAATGTCACAAGCTTCACAACTTACACGACTTCATCCTCTGCGGCATGCCCAGGAACAATCATGACAAGCACAAACCTGACAGAAAACGTCAGCAGTACCGGAACATGCATAACGATCGGAGCGGACAATATAGTGCTGGATTGTAATGGATTTACAATTAATTATTCATCCACTATTGCAGGAAATGGAATTTTTGCATCCAGCGGAAATAACATAACGCTCAAGAACTGTATTATCAATCAAGTCACTGCAACTGCCGGCTCGCATGGAATGTCGCTCACGTTAAACAACAGCATAGTTTTCAACAATAGCGTATTAACAATCGGAACTACTTCTGACGCGCTCCTGCTCTCTGCAAACAATAACACTGTCGCCAACAACACTCTCCGCAGCCTTCTTGCTCTCGCCCTTGAAACAGGCTCAGGAACAAACAACACTATCGTCAATAACACGCTAAACACAACATCTACAAACGGAGTATCACTCAGTGCGAGCGGGACCATTTTCTCAGCAAACAATCTAAACAGCACATCAGCACGAGGACTGCTTATTGGCTCAACCGGAAACATTATTGATGGAAACACAATCCTGTCCGTCGGTTCACATGGAATGGAAGTTTCCAGCGACCAAAACACGATCCGCAATAACATCGTACGAGGACGCACTGGAGCCGGAATTACAGGAATGGCAAGTTACAATAATTTCACCAACAACGTAGTTACCAGTACCAGCAATCAAGCGTTCTCATTCAGCTCAAGTAATCACAACCTAATAATAAACAATACCGTTCACAGCAATGGAAGCTCAGCCATAATCTTCTTCACATCCACCAACAACACATTCCTCAACAACACTGCCCTGAGCAATATTGGCCAAGCAGTGCAACTCACCGGAACAACATCAAGCGTTTTGTCAGGGAATACCATTACTAGCAACATCACTGCACTACTTCTTTCAAGTTCCGCAAACTTCAACATAGTTCAAAACAACACTATAACAAGCAATATCCAAAGCATTTACCTTATAAGTTCGTCAAACAATACATTTGTAAATAACAGCGCCAATGGGAACAACACTGCGCTCCGTCTACAATCTGCTTCTGATAATGCGTTCAACATGACCATGCTACAAACAAACAACACATGGGTTAGCGATGATTCGACAAGCGTAGGCAATAACCTAACCAATACAACATTCCTAGAATTCATCAACGGTAGCATAACGGTCCTTAACAGAACCACGATTCCAGCATCAACATTCGTAACCCTGACCAAACTATTCGTAAGAAGCAATCAAGCATTCCTTAACAGCACAAACCTGACGTTCCTAAACACCAGCGCGCAAATAACACTCCACAACCTGACATTCACAAACCCGCGAGCACGCGTAGACTTCGAAGACGACGGAACATTCGTCACGTGCAGCGCTCCACAATGCGTAAACGACAGCTACAACGGAAGCACATTCGTATTCAACGTCACAAGTTTCACAACGTATGCCGCTTCAGAAACAGCAGTTCAGTGCGGGGACACAATAACGACTGATACAAATCTGACTGAGAACATCACAGGAACAGGAACTTGTCTCACAATTGGAGCGGATAACGTGGCCCTTGATTGCGCAGGATTCACGATCAATTATTCAAACACCGCAAACGGATCAGGAGTGAATGCCACAGACAGGAATAACATCACCATCCAAAACTGCAGAATATTCCAAGGAAACAGCAGCCTCACCAATGCACCTGCAATTCTCTTCAGCGCAACAACCAATAGCAGCATCCTCCACAGCAATCTTAACGCAACCGGCATTGCAAGCGAAGGATTACGACTCATCACAGGCGCAACAAACAACACTATCAGAAACAACACACTTGCAGGCGATGGAAACGCAGGAGCGGGCGTTTACTCAACAGGAAACCTTCTTGTAAATAATACTATTGTCAGCAATACAGGCAGAGGTATTGATGTACAAGCAAGCAGCACAACCATAGTGAATAACAGCGTAACAGGCGTTATTTCATTGGGCTCTAATGATAACGTGGTACGAACCAACATCGCCACAGGCAGGCCAGGAGGTGTAGGAATCTTCACCACAGGATCATTCAACATCATTGAAAATAATAATGCTACAAGCCCAGATAACGACGCAATCTTCATTAATGGCAATGACAACAACATCACAAACAACCGAGCCACAGGATCAAACGGATTACGCGTTTTAGACGCGACGCGAAACACCATCACAGGCAATACTCTCAGGAGTGAGTCAACAAGAGCCCTCCTCCTCAGCTCAAGCTCAAACAACAACCTCACCGATAACACCCTAAGCACAAACACAGGAACTGCTCTTGAATTCTCTGGAACATCACAAAACAACACACTCACACAAACAACACTCTACACAAACAACACGTGGATTATCACGCGCGAAAACAGCACAGGAAACAACCTAACCAACGTCACTTTCAACACAACAGACGGAAGCATCCGCATATTCAACACAACACTCATTCCAGCAACCATTAACCAAACCGGACTCAATATCACGTTCAACAACGCATTCCTAAACAGCACGAACTTAACGTTCTTGAACACTTCAGCACAAATAACACTCCTCAACCTCACGTTCACCAACCCACAAATATTTGTGGACTACGAAGACGACGGAACATACACGACGTGCACGGACTGCACACGAGACAGCTTTGCTGGCGGAATACTCGTATTTAACGTCACGCACTTCACCAGCTTCCAAGGAAACGAAAGCACATGCGCAACAATGACAACCTGCGCAGCAACAGCAGGAAACACCTGCACACTCATCACCAACGTCAACAGCACAGGAACCTGCATTACTGTAGGAGCGAATAATGTCACGGTTGATTGCGCAGGAAACAGCATATTCTATGACGGCGGAGGAACAGGAGGAGATGGAATAACGGCAACATCAAGAAACAACATCACCATCAAAAACTGCTTCATCAGAGACGTCAACGCATCAGGCGCAAGCGGAATCGGAATACTCATCATAACCACCACAAACTCAACAATACAAAACAACACCATACAATCAAACGGAACAAACGACAACTATGGCATCCTTCTCTCAACGTCTGCCAACAACAACACCATCACCAACAACACCATAAACACACAAGGAAGCTCAACCGCCAATTACGGCACGTTCCTTTCGAGTTCATCAACCAACACAGTCACACAAAACACCATCACAACAAACGGAACAAGCGACAACTATGGCATCCTTCTCGACACGTCTGCAAACAACACGTTTACTTCAAACAACATAACAACACAAGGAACAAGCACCAACTACGGCATCCTTCTCGTCACATCTGCCAACAACAACACCATCACCAACAACACCATAAACACGCGAGGAAGCTCAAGCAACAATTACGGCACGTACATTCAAAGTTCATCAACCAACACAATCACACAAAACACCATCACAACAAACGGAACAAGCAGTAATTTCGGCATCCAACTACAAACGTCTGCCAACAACAATACCTTTATTTCAAACAACATCACAACACAGGGAACAACCAGCTACGGCATTAAAATAACAACTTCAAACAATTCATTCTTCAACAACACCATCCTCAACAATCCAGTACAATGGATTTTAGCAGAAACAACCACCAACAATAACTTCACAAACACCCTCTTTGTCGGACAAAACGGAAGCATCAGAATCACACCAACAATAAACATAACAGGAACACAAGACATCACCCAATCAAAACTCAACATCACATTCAACAAAGCATTCCTCAATTCAACCAACCTAACGTTCCTCAACACATCAGGACAAATCACACTCACAGGACTCAACCAATTCTCGAGTCCAGCCATACTAGTAGATTATGAAGACGACGGAACATACACGACGTGCACAGACTGCACACGAGACAGCTTTAGTGCAGGAACTCTGGTATTCAACGTCACACACTTCACCAGCTTCCAAGGAAACGAAAGCACATGCGCAGGAATGACAACCTGCGCAGCAACAGCAGGAAACACGTGCACACTCATCACCAACGTCAACAGCACAGGAACCTGCATTACTGTAGGAGCGAACAACGTGATAGTTGACTGCGCAGGATTCACGATTAATTATTCAAACACGGCAACAGGAAACGGAATCAATGCTACGAGCAGATCTAATGTAACGATCAAGAATTGCAATGTTGTACAGGGTAATGCAACTGCGAGTTCTTCAGCAATCTTTCTTTCAGGCACCACGAACAGCATGGTTCAGAATAATTCTTTGAATGTTACCGGAGCCGGAAGCCAGGGCATCCATCTACAATCAAGCTCAAACAATAACGTCCTTGCCAACAATACCGCGATCAGCAATAACACGGGAAGCGGCATCTTAGTAGCCTCGAGCAGCAACAATAACAATCTCACGAACAATACCGCACGAAGCAGTTCCGGACAAGGAATCCTTTTCGGAGTAACCAACACCATCCTTAGGAACAACACTGGCATCAGCGATACCGGTTCTGGAATCCTGCTCCAAGGAGGTGCAAACAACCAGTTCATCAATAATACTGCGATAAGTAATAGTAGTCACGGCATTCTCATACAGCTCACCACCAACGCAACGCTCACCAACAATACGGGAATCGCCGATTCAGGTACTGGAATCACGATTAATTCACCGTCAATACTGACCAATAACAGGGGAACAAGCAACACAGGCGCGGGCATTGCGCTTGCAACCACTGATTCTAACAATAGCAGACTTGAGAACAATGTCGGAACGAGCACTTCCCTCTACGGAATTCAGCTCGAGGCAACTTCCCATAACACGATCATTAACAATAGCGGAACAGGAATACTTGGCATTTTTGTTCGGGGAGTCTCGTTGAATAACACACTGATAAACAATACCGGAACAGGAACTTCGTCGACTGGTTTGCGTGTCGAAGGACTGAGCAACAACAATCAGATCATCCAGAACAGGGGGACTGGCACTCATGGATTGAACATTCAAAACAGCCAAAACAACACATTCAGCAACAACACTTTTTCAGGAAGCCTCACAGGAATGTTCTTTGATTCGACTGCCCAAAACAACACGTTCCAGAACACAACACTGCAAACCAACACGACATGGATATCAACTGACGCGACGAGTTCAGGCAACAACATCACAAACACCACGTTTGACAACCCTGTCAACGGAAGCATACTAATCATCAACACAACAACAATACCCGCAAGCACAACCGTTGGGCTGAGAAACCTAACCATCCGCAACAACTCAGCATTCCTAAACAGCACCAATCT
>JACQMY010000009.1 GCA_016203305.1 Candidatus Woesearchaeota archaeon | reverse complement strand
TTGGAGGACCTTGCGAAAGCTTTATTAAGTAAATCTACTTATCCTACTTATAATTATTTTGGAGGTATCAAATGGTAAATATGACTTTGGCAGTTCCTGAGGAGTTGCACGACATTATGAAACAACATACTGAAATCAAGTGGAGTGAAATAGCTCGCAAAGCAATGTGGGAACACGCAAGAAAGCTTGAGTTAATGGAGAAACTTGTTTCAGAAAGCAAACTTACAGAAAAAGATGCTGAAGAGATAGGACACAAAATCAAAGCAGGCCTGCACAAGAGATACTTCGGATGAGGCTTGTTTTAGACACAAATATTTTGATTGCCTCTTTGATTAAAGATTCTGTTACAAGAGAGATCCTCACCCATCCGGAAATCGAATATTTGGTTCCTGAGTTTGCATTGCAGGAAATTGAAGCGAACAAAGATGAAATCATCCAGAAATCCCGCCTATCAAAAGAGCGGTTTCAACTTTTGTTAGCAGAATTAAAAAACAATATCCTCATAGTTCCAGAAACTGACATAGGACACAGAAAAGAAGCTGAACTTATCATAAGTGCTATTGATCCAGAAGACTCTATTTTCATCGCGCTTGCGTTATCGATACGCAACGATGGCATCTGGAGCGAAGACAAACACTTCGAAAAACAAAATATCATAAAAGTTTGGAAGACAAAAGACCTCGTCAAACATTTAGGAATAACGCATCGCCCGTCCACATATTCAAATCAACAATAAACTCTCTCCCACAAATCAGGGGATTTGGTACGATTAGGCTGGGATAGTTTTATTAACGTTGAATAAACTCATTTAAGAACGGGCCAGTATGGCAGAATTGCAAAGCGTTACAAACTTTATGTGGAAACCAATTTTTGGACTGCTCCTCATAACAAGCATAGTTGTTGCACTGCGTTATCAAATATTTTGGTTACTCGGTGTGTCAATCGGGGGTGTTGGTCTTTTTCAAGCAGTGATAGGACTCAGAACAATAGTGACTCGTAAGATAGTAAGGAAATATGCCTTTCCAACAACGGGACGGCATATGGGATTTGTTCCTGAAGGATACTGGGAAGGTCTGTTCGTAGGATGGCGTGCTGTCTTAGCTGGAGTCAGCCATCTGCTTATAGGATCCAGCGGGATACTCGCCAGCTTATTTTTCTTCGGATTCATCGCAGAGATTTGGATTTTGCCGTTTTTGCTTCCAGGCATACTCATCATGGCATTGCTTGCGCTTATAGAAGGCATATCACATATTTCTTAGAACATCGTCTCCTCAAGCGATTTGAAATGCTCATTCAATGCTTGGAATGCATCACTTCTGCCTCACGCTCAATTCCTATTTTCTGTGATGCAACGCAAGTGCTCCCGGTCCTGATAGCCAAAGCGATACCAGCCCAGAGAGCAGTGCTATGTCTTTTAGTGAGTTGGTTAGTCCTGTTGGGTTTGTAAGGACCGCAACAAGTAACACTATTGCGAGTGGTACTGTGGTGTATTTGAGTTTGAATCCTGTTAGCACTGCTGCGCCACAGACTAGCTCTGCTAGTATCAACACCCATGTCCAGAATGCTGGTGCGAAAAACCCTAGTGCTGCGAGCATTGTGGTGACGCCTGCTGGGTTCATGAGTTTCATCAGTCCGACTGTGATGAACAAACCGCCGATGCCTATTCTGAGTGCGAACGGAGCATAATCCTTCATTCATACCACCTTGGCTGTTGTTTTTTGTTTCTTGTTAATAAATGTTTAGCGACTCCAAACTACAAACCAATAGCAGATAGCCAATTGCCTTCATCCTACAACCTATATCCTTCTTTCGCCCTGCGTCCTACATCCTAGTACCCAACGCCTACTGCTGACTTTGCTTTTCAAGTTGTCGATAAACATGTGCTGCTGCAATGAGGGAGATTGGCATTGTAACAAACAGTCCAAGTCCGATTGGAATCGTTCCAAGTATGTTTAAGCCGAGTAGTGCTAGGTAAAAGACTAGGAGTTTTGGCTTTACTCCTTCGGTTAAGTGTGCGCTTTTTCTTAATGCAGTCATTGGTCCTGCGTTTTCCAAGAGTATTACGAATGGGTATAGACCGAATGCTATTGCCCAGATGATGCCTGGAATTACCAATAGCACTAGTCCGAGAAGAACTGTTAATCCATAGATGACAAAAGTAATAATGTATGCAGGGAGTTGTTTGAATGCTGAGAAGAGTTCTTTGAATGCAGCTGGTTTGTTGTCGACAAGGTCTAGTGCAAGTTTGAGATAGCCGAGTGTGACACCTACTTGGAACAGCCCTACAAGTATTTTTGTCGCTATGCCTTTTGCGTTTCCTGAGATGAGTGATAGCACGAGTATGAATAGTCCGACGCCAATAAAGAAGCCAAGGTGTTTTTTGGTTGTTTGCCATCCAAAGTCTATTGCTTCGCCAACATCGATGGTTTTTTGGGGTTCTGGTTTTTCTTCAACAGGTTGTTCAGCCGGCTCTGGAGTTTCAGGAATAGCTGGCTGTATTTCTTGAATTTGTGGTTGTACAATTGTTGGCTGTGTGACTTCTTTTGGTACTGCTTGTGGCTCTATGCGTGAGGATACTATCTGTGGTTCTGGAGCTTCTTCATTCTTTGCAACCTGCTTAGGCGCTTTATGAGTGACTTTCTTGTGCACTGTTTTGCGGACTGTCTTCTTTGGCATACAGCACTAGAATCGGCGTTTGGTTTTAAAAGTTCTGTGTACTGCAAGTAGTACTTCTCCGATCACTATTAAAACATAAGAACTGGAAAGATTAATATACTAGAGACTATACTTTAAAGCCATGATGCGGGTTGATTGTCTTCATCAGTGAAGGACTCTTTTCTAATTTCATGACTCGCCTGGTGTTTCTTCATCTGTAGAGAGAATTCTGTTAAAAGTTCAGCCACGCGGGCTTTAAACGCGGAGACAAGAACATGACAGAAATAAATGAACAAGAACTGCAGAACCCACAAAGGTTTATCGGGGAGGGACTTGGAGCTCCCGAGGCAACGATTAGGGAGACTTGCTCATACAAGAGTGCAAACGATCTTCATTGTTTATGCACCATCAAACAAGGGATTGCAGTTTGTCAGGGAACAGGGCCTTGAGCAGGTCATGAGAGAGTTCGCCAGCCGATTGGAGAGTGCTCGCGGAGAAGACATCGCGGCCGCTGTGAGCGGGAGCTGCTGCCCTGCTATCGGAATAACCGGGGAAGATCTGTTTGAAGAGTTCAGGTCAAAAGGAGGGAGTTCGGTTGAAATTATCAGTCGGCTTAACCTCGCATGGAAAGGACCATATGCGAACTCTGTTTTTGGGCTTCCAGCGCTTTGCGTCCTTGGCACTTCATGCAGAAAGTCAAGGTGGTATACTAAAGGAACCGAGGGCAACTTACCTGTTCTTGACAGGAGAACAGTCGCTATCCCGAACAAGTACGAAGCTTTTATCAAGCGCAGGTTTATTGGACAAAATGTTGAATGGATAGTGCTTGAAGGACAAGTGGAGGTCACTTGTGCACGTGATCCGTCAATCGATTACGCTATCGATATCGTGCTTTCAGGAAGGACGTGCGAAAGGGAGAATATTGGGATTATTGCGAAACTCTTCGAGAGCGATGGAGTGATCGTCGCGAACCAAACATTTTTAAGAACCTATGGACAAGGTGATTAACCATGACATACCAGCGTGTGAAGGGGACTGAGGACTTTTATCCAAGAGATTTTGCTTTGCGTAAGGCAGTTTATGATGTTCTTGCGGATACTGCTAGAAAGTTTGGTTTTCAACAAGTGGATATGCCTGCGATGGAGACTGTTAAGTTGCTGACCGCAAAGAGTGGTGAAGAAGTCAAACAGCAAATTTTTGTGTTTGAGAAGCGGGGAGCCGAGGAGTTGGGTTTGCGTTTTGACCTCACTGTTCCGATGACTCGGATGTTTATGTCGAAGCAGCGTGAGCTTCAAAAACCTGTGAAGTGGTTTGCTGTTGAACCTATGTGGCGTTATGAGGCGCCGCAGAAAGGCAGACAGCGGGAATTTGTACAACTCTCATGCGAGTTATTCGGGTCTGACAAGCCTGAAGCAGATGCTACTTGCATCAATCTTATTTTCGCGTGCATGCGACGTTTGGGCATCCAAACAAACGATGTTGTGTTGAAGATTAACAATAGGAAATTGTTGGAAGGGTTGCTGTTGGACATTGCGCCGAAGGAAAAACTACAGGATGTCATTCATGTTATTGACAAGGTGGCCAAGTTGACTGATGAGGAATTCATTCAGGAGCTGAAGAAATGTGAGGTCAAGAATATCGGGATGGTGAGAAAGATCATTGAGTACAAGGGAAGTCCCGAGGTTCTCCATCGACTTAGGAACGATCTCAAGTTGAACGAGCTTGCTGCAAAGGGTTTGGAAGAGCTTGAGGGCACGCTCGCCTTTGTCGATCCTTCTTCAATTTTGGTGGATCTGAGCATTGCAAGAGGTCTTGCGTACTACACAGGCAATGTGTACGAGCTTTTCGACAGGGAGGGCAAGTATCGTGCGCTGGCTGGAGGTGGAAGGTACGATGAGCTTGTGCAGTTGTTTGGCGGAGAAGCCACTCCTGCCACTGGTTTTGCTATCGGTGCAGAGACATTAATGCTCGTCTTGCAGGAGAAGGGATTGTTGGCAGAGGTCAACATTGGTCCTGATTATTATGTTGCGCCTGTTGATGAGAAAGTTATTCCGCGAGCTATGGAGATCGCTCAGCAGTTGAGGAAGAACTTTTCAGTTGATATTGACTTGTTGCGGCGCAAGCTTGGTAAGCAATTGGAATTTGCCAGCAGCATTGGTGCAAGAAAAGTTGTCATTGTTGGCGAGAAGGATTTGAGAGAAGGCAAGGTTACAGTGAGGGAGCTGGCGTCCGGGAAGGAAGAGCGAGTGCCTGTTGACAAGCTGTGAGATTTTCCGAAATTTTTATAAATAAGTCTCTATTAGTTCCGCTAAGGTGAAATAATATGACACAGGCACTCATTCAACTCAGCGAGGAAGCGAACAAGGTATTGAATATGGTGAAGGCAAAACATGGCCTTAAGGACAAATCTGCAGCTGTAGAAGCAGTCATTGAACACTATGTTGAGTGTGAAGGCGAGCCTGACCTAAAAGAAGAGTTCATCGAGCGAATTAAACGGGCAGAGAAAGGCAAGTTCATACGCGTGGATGACTTTGCCAAACACTATGGTGTTTGATGGCTTACTTTGTGGAAGTCTCTGACGAGCTCGATAGCCAGTTCAAGAAGTTGGTAAAACGCGACAGAATTCTGTTTGAAGCATTGACGAAAAAAGTTCAAGAGATACGCGAAAACCCGCACCATTACAAACCGCTACGCGCTCCGTTGCAAAACAAGCGGAGAGTCCACGTTGGATCATTTGTCTTCATCTTTTCTATCGATGATGAAAGGAACACCATACGCCTCCTCGAGTTCGAACACCACGACAAAGCGTACAAGTAAGAAGACGCTGCTGGCTGACGAACAAGGCAGAGATTTTTGTGAGCTTTGCCAAGGGCACGCGTCCGAAAATCCAGCAACTTTCCACACAGAGTCGAGAAGTCAGTTTAAGATGACTTGATCATTCTCCACAGAAGGCCAACGAACCGTCACTACAACAGAGTCTTCAAGGGCTTCGAATGTATGATACACTCCATTATTCCAGAATACATATTCTCCCGGTTGTTCAAGTACTACTTCCTTCTTTTCGACAGGAAATCGAAACACAAATTTTCCTTTAACAAGCACAGATACTGTTTTTGCAGTTTTATTCGCTGCCACTTGGGGACGCAATTCTCCCTTCTTATGTACTCCCCACTTCACTTCCACTGCATCGGTTTTGAAAGGGTCATTAAGAAAATGCCCGATAAACCAGCCCCGATGCACGTCCACACCTTCCACACTCCCTTTCACAATATTTTTCATCGATCTTTGGAACTGCGCATTCTTTATTAACTTCACCTTTTCAGCCTGTTTAGAAGAACTTCAAGGCATCAACAATAAACAAGCAGTTGGATTATTATGAGCGTGATGAGCTGAAGACGCATGGAGTTGGATACTGTCGCGCTGTTTCTAAAGCTTTGTGCTCGGGGTATACGTAGTAATCATCATTTTGCGGCCATGCGGTATACGCCACCTCTTTGCGCACGTCACTTCCTTCTTGGCTTTTACCGCCCTGGACTGAGACGAATTTCTCTCTAATCCTTCCTCTGCCAATCCTTGCTCTTGAATCAGAGTAGAGAAGTCGTTCATGGATCACGTCTCTGATGATGCCTATCTGTTCGGGCGTCCCTAGGTATCCATACGTGCTTTGTGCAGGTGCAGAAAAAACCTCTCCGCCTATGTGGATTGGCGCAAAGATTTCTCGCGCGTCCCCTTCTTTCAACTCAACAACAAGCATCTCAAATGGCTCTGGCCTGGCAGTGGCGCCAGCATGGAATGCGCTCACAGCTTCTCGATAGTCTGCGCAACGATAAACATGGTTTGTTGTGAAACTTTCACATCGTGCCTTTTTTTCAGGAGCCTGTACAGGCTTGCTGCGCATTGATTCCATGAACCCGGCACAAATCTGTTGAATGCGCGTTCCAATATCATATATTGTTGTGTAAGGCGAACGTTCTGTCTCTTCTACTGTTGCTACCAATGACATGATTACCCCATGCGGCTTTTTTATTAAATAAAAGTTATAAAAATAAAAAAGTTAAATCATCTCTATTCCGAGTTCGGAATTGAGTCTCTGTGTGTGAACGCTTGGCTTCTTCGGGTCTTGTTTGCCCAGGATCCAGGGGCTGTGCACTCCTGTAACGATGGTCATCACCATGAGTTTTCCTTTCATATCATCTGAAACTCGTGCGCCCCAGATGACGTTTGCATCTTGGTCCATGCTTTCTGTGACGAGTGTTCCAACGCGGTTGATTTCTTCAAGTGTCAAATCTGGTCCACCCCAGACGTGAATCAACGCCCCTGTTGCGCCTTCATAGCTGATATCTAGCAAGGGGTTTGCGAGTGCTCCACGGACTGCTTCCTCAACGCGGTTGTTTGTGTCTGAACTTCCTACGCCGATTGCCGCTACTCCGCCATTTGTCATGATTGCCTTGACGTCTGCATAGTCTAGGTTGACTAGCGACGGTATTGCAATAGTTTCAACAATTCCTTTTATCATTGTTGATACTAGCTCGTTTGCTACTGCGAATGCTTGTTGTACCGGCAGGTTTCCTGCAATTTGTACTAGCCTGTTGTTGTCGATAACAACTACTGTGTCAGAGACCTGTCGCAATTGTTGTAATCCGAATTCTGCTTTGTCTATTCGTGCTCGTTCAATGTTGAACGGCATTGTAACAGTGCCTATAACGATTGCGCCTGTTTCTTTCGCAACACTTGCTACTACTGGCGCGGCTCCTGTTCCTGTGCCTCCGCCCATTCCTGCGCAGACGAAGACCATGTCGCTTCCTCGCAGGGATTCTTTGATTTGCATCATGCTTTCTTGTGCTGCTTCTGCTCCCTTTTGTGGGAATCCGCCGCAGCCCAGACCGCGTGTTAGTTCTTTTCCAATCATGAATTTGCGATCTCCTTCGCTGAGGTCAACGTGTTGCTTGTCTGTGTTGCAAACAATGACTTCTGCTCCTTTGATTCCCTTTTTATAGAGCCAACTGACCATGTTGTTTCCGGCTCCACCTACGCCGATGACTTTGATGTTTGCTTGTCCGAAATCATAGTCCCCTTTTGCGGGCTGTACATTTGCCATTGCATTTTTCACTAGGAAATCCATTTTTTGTACCTCCAATTGTTAGTTTGAATATGAAAAAAGAAAGGCCCTCCTCTGTAGTTTAGGGGGGTGGAAATGGGGAGAGAAACAGTGGAGAGCCTTCTTTATCGTGAAAGGCAAACAGCCAACCTGTTGGCTAACTGTTGCCGTGTGACCTCTTTTTCCCTTGCCTGCATCAACCAAGCTTTTGGCCTGGTATCATTTATGACAACTGATACACTAATTGCACCAATTATCACATTTATGTATACTGGTATAACATAGCTACTATTTAAATGTTTCGTTTATAAACGTACTATACGGGAATATTGATGATGATATTTAAATAAGACAACGTATGCGGTAGAAAGGATTTTATTGACAGTTGTTTTCTCGTAAGAGATGAATGTCCAGTATCCGGAACCCGCGGGCAGAGCAGTCGTGCTGTATTCTCTGGAAAGCAAAGGAATTGACAGTCTGGACGAGCTTCAGCATAAAGTTGACTGCGTGGAAATGGACCTTGACAGAGTATGCGACGAAGAATTGAGGAGCGGCAAATACTCGCTGCTTTCCCGCACAGTTGAGTTCACACACACAGGAAGCCACGTGGTTTGTTCGATGGGTGGTGGCTGCGATCTCACGGTCGACGGTGCAGTTGACTTGTTTCAAGCACGCTATCGTGAACTTTTTTCTAACGTACTCAGGCATCCGCGTTTCCCAATCGACATGAAAGTCGAGCTTGTTGCATGCACAGACAGTATAACAAGAAATGCTGATGCGTGGAACCCTGAGTGACTGATTACTTCTCCAGATATTTTTTTAACGGCTTCCAGTAATAGTCGTGCCATCCTTGTTCCAGGGAGTCATACCAGTCTTCTGGCACGTCTTCCTGAGTGAGTGTTAGTTGCGTTCCTTGTTTTACCCTTTTGAGTTCAAACGTCACTGTCGTGTCGTGTCCTTCTGGCCAATCGTCATCATTGGCTTTCCATTGTTGAACTATTTTTTTGTCTTGAACCAGCATGATGTTTTTGCCTGTTATCCAGCCGTCGTATGCCTCAAAATTTCCGCCTGCTTCGCGACTTATTGTCGCATCCGAACCTGTGAAGTCTGCGTGTTTTTTCTCGTCGATAAGCGCTTCGTAGACTGCATGCGGGGTTGCTTTGAAAACAACTGTTTGTGTTATGGTTTTCATTTATCCTCCACTAGCGTTTTCCAGTTTGCTTTGTAATTCTGGTATGCCGCGTCGAATTGTTCTTTTGGCGTTACTTGTATTCCGAGTTCGCTGAATTTCTTGCGCAGGAGTTCTAATGCTGTCTCTTTGTCTTCTGGCGTGCAGAGTATTTCAAGTTCAAGTATGTGGCCGTATCCTTTTGTGTGGTCGACTGTTACTGTTATTCCGTTCCAGAGGAATGTGTTGCGGGCTCTGTACCATTTTATCTGGATGTTGTAACCTAGTGAAAGGAAGAGTTGTTCGAGTAGTTCAAAGTCTTCTCTTGCGCATTTGATTTCTATTTCTTCGCGCGCTTCGTCATGTAGTTCTCCTTTTTTGAGCCAAACTTTGCTGTGGGTATTGTTTTTCTGGATGCGCAAGTCTTGGGGTCCGTCGAAGTAGAAGGTTATTTGGGTGTCTTCTCCTTTTGGTTCAGCGCTTTTTTTGAAAAAGCTGATCAAGGAGGAATATTGTTCGTGCGTTATGAAACTTCTTAATTCTACTTCGAGCATGTGCTGCGAGTATCGTAATGTTATAATAAATTGTCGATGCTTAATTGTTCCTTCAGAGTGACGTTAACATTTTTTATACTTTGCAAGATCGAATTGGTTATGGTCTTCACTATTCGTGATCTTGCACAGCAATTTGTTGAGGGTAATGTTCAGGCGCGTTTCACTTTGATGGGAGAGGTGATTCAAGGATTTATTCAGAGGAATGGCCCTATTATTGAAGCGGTGAACGCAAGTCTTTCATTATTCGAAGAGCGTATGATTAAGGCGCTTTCTGGTAGCGCCGTGTTGAATGAGATGCGCGCTGATAGGGAGAAGGCAGCTCGTGTATTGGCGGATTATAATCGCACTTTTGGACGTATTCAGCACAATCTTGCCATGGCCGCATCAAACATTAACCTTCCTCAGTTTTTGGAAGCGAACGGTGTTGAACAGAAGTATATACGTCAGTTTCAGCCATTCATTTCTGAGTATTGGACTGCCAGTTATGGAGTGATTACTGAGAAATTTTTCAGGATCCAAAAATATCTTGGTGAGATGCGAGATCTTTTGCAGCAGGAAGTTGATGGTTTGGCCGCGCTTGAGACTGACAAGGTGATTTACACAGAAGGTGTTGATCGTGCTGCTGAGATTCGCGCGTTGTTTAAGAGAGAGCGCGATGTTTTCTGGACAAAGTTGGTGCCTGAGACCAAATTTAGTGAAGAAGAGGAGAGACGGGTTTGGCAGAAACTGAGCGTGGCGCGTGATCGTTTGCGCGCAACCATACAAGGCTATCAGACTTTGCTAAAAGCTGGTTTCCAGGGAAATGAGCAGGCGAAGTTTGATATTCACCGCGGAATTCTCGCAATTCTCTGTGTTGTTGGTGCTATTAAGATGATTAAGGAAGTGAAGAAATCTCTTGTTGGAAAGCCAATCAAGGCTTTTTTTGGTTGGCTCTCGACAAGAAATGAGCGGAAGCTGAACGATCTTACGAAAAATGCAGTCGACGCCGCATCAGACCTTACTGCTGACAGCATTGCAAGCTTGATCCCTCTTCTTTAGGATAATTTTTTGAAAACAGTGAACACTCTAAACGGCGTATCGGATAACCGATAGATTAATATAGTGTGGTGTTTGCAATGGCACATGGACCTAAAACAAATCATCATGTCACGGTATGCAACAAAAAAGTTTGACGGCAAAAAGATTGATCAAAAAAAGATTGAAGAGCTTTTGGAGTTAATTCGTCATGCTCCATCCTCTTTCAACATCCAGCCGTGGAAGATCAAGATTATTACCGATCAAAAGTTAAAAGAACAATTAAAACCAGTATCAATGACTCAAGATCAAATAACTACTAGCAGTCACCTGCTTGTATTTTGCGCAAACACTGACATTATGGGAAATATTGACAAGCTTGATGCTCAGTTTAAAGCGTCAGGCATGCAGGATGAGAAGAGGGCTGCATCCGTTAATATGATGAAGGACGCATTCGAGAATGCAAGCGAGGAATACAAGTTATCCTGGGCTCAACGGCAAGTCTATCTTGCTTTGGAAAACGCGTTGCTTGGCGCAAAAGCACTTGGCTTTGATTCTTGTCCGATGGAAGGTTTTGATTCTGAACAATATGCGAAAATATTGAATCTGCCTAAACACATTGTTCCAACAGCTTTGTGCACTGTTGGCTTTGCTGCTGACAAGCCACGTCCAAAAATTAGATTCCCAAAAGAGGATGTTTTCTTTTGAATGAACGCCGGCGCTCGGATTTGAACCGAGACATCCTTGCGGAAACGAGGGTTCGAGCCTCGCGCCATACCGGGTTAGGCGACGCCGGCAACTAGAAAAGCTGCCACTCTTCAACTTCTTAAATCTTGTCGTACATCATGTTTATATTATAGTTGCGTGTTGTCGCGGCAATGGATCATGATCGTTTTCTGCTCGTGATGGCAGTGTTCAGTCTGCTGGCAATTCTCGCGTTTGGTACTTTTTTATTCTCTGCTATCGAGGGCTGGTCTTTTGTTGATTCGTTCTACTTTACTGGCGTTACCATGGCAACTGTTGGTTATGGCGATATTGCTCCGAAGACTGATACTGGAAAAGTGGTCACTGTGTTTTTCGTGCTGGTTTCAGTGGGCATTGCGCTGTATGCGATGAGCATTATTGCGCGTCTAGCTTTCCGGCAGCGTTTGGAGGATGCGAATTGGCTGTTGCGGAAGAATCAACCACAGGAGGGCAAAAAGCGTAATTTGTAGTCACTAAGTAGTGAATAACGATCGAAAGCTTTATAAAGGGGAGTTTCTCTTTCTCGACATATGGCATTTAGCCGTGAAGACCAAGAGAGGATGATTGCCGAAATGCATGCAGCAGGTCCTGCTGTTCTCGCACAACGCTTGGGAGCCGAGCGTTATGCAGCCTTACAGCATGCTGCTCGTTCGCATGGCGGCGATGTTTTCGAAGTACTCAGAGGCATGAATCCTGACCGATTTGAACAAACGTTCGTTGGCGGAAGATCAATACATTTGTCAAAACGGCAAAGTCCTCCGCAACAGCAAGCAATTCAACCTTATGCTCCTGGCGGAACTGTAAACCAGCCGCAAAACGTGTATGCAAATGTGCCGCCACCAGCTCCTCTTCCTCCTCAACCAGCGCCACTCCCAATCGCACCACAGGCAGGATTGGAAGAAAGAATTGGCGCGTACAAAGTTTTGCTTGAGTTGGGTAGAGGCGGCATGGGAAGGGCAGTTCAGGCATACGACGAGCGTCTGAAAAGGCCTGTTGTTATCAAAACCATTCTTGCAAGCGACGACGTTGAAGCGAGATTGCGTTTCGAGCAGGAGGCACGATCCGCTGCGAAAGTGCAGCACGAAAACGTTGTGCGCGTGTACGAGGTTGGCCAGCATGGCGGGGAGATGTATCTGGCGATGGAATTCATCCCTGGCTCACAAAGTTTGCGCAATTATTTGGTGACGTTGGCAAATAGCGAGGATCGTTGGGTGAAGACTGCGGAAATAATAAAAGGCACTGCAGATGGTGTTGCTGCCGCGCACAAGAAGAACGTAATTCATCGTGATTTAAAGCCTGATAACGTGCTTATGACTGGAGATGGAACTCCAAAAGTCATTGATTTTGGTCTAGCGAAAGATCTTACTGTGGAAGGCGGCTTGACTGTTGAGGGTTCGATTTTGGGAACTCCTGAGTACATGCCGCCTGAGCAGATTAAAGGCTTGACAGGAGAGATCGATGCACTGAGCGACGTCTACTCGCTTGGAGCCATTTTGTACGAGATGCTCACGCTTGCGCGACCGTATGGAGGTCGAAATTATATTGAACTTGCTGATCAGATTACTAACCATAACAAGGTTCCTCCGAGTCCTCGTTCGTTTGAAAAAACCATTCCTGCCGAACTTGAAATAATCGCCATGAAGGCATTAAGCAAGAGCAAGGCAGATCGTTATCCATCTGCAGATGCTATGGCTGAAGATCTGCAACGCTTTTTGGATGGAGAGCCAATTCTTGCAATGCCTGAAGGCGCTTTAAGACGGTTTGTCCGTGGAGTCAAGCGTCACGCAGCGCCTATTCTTGGAGGCTTGGCAGTTGTAGCAACCACTGCTGCAGGAGTTGTATATGGCGTACAGAGCACGCGTGCCGCTCGTTCAGAAGCTCGTGCTGCAAAGGCAGATGAGGCACTGTTGCGTCAAGAGCAAGAGACTGCGAAAACCGTGCGGGATGCAGAAGTGCGTGCAAGAAACTCCAGCAGGGATACTTATCGTCGTTTGATGGATGAAGCGATTGCTGCCCGTCGTTTTGAGGAAGCTGGCCGTCATTACGAGGCTTTGTATGCGTTGAGTTCGGATACCGAGCGTGCTGAGCTTGTTCCAAGCAAGCGTTTGATTGATGGAATCACTCCTATTACCATTCGTGTTCCTGCGATTCCTCGGGACCGCCCGCAAATTAGTTACAGTATTTTTGAGGTTAATGGTCCTAATGCAACACAAGTTTTCCCGAACGAGGGTTTTGAGACCAGAACTGCTACTACTAATCTGAAGAGGGGAAGGCGTTACCACGTAACGATAAACTACCCAGTTGGTTCGATGGATTGGCATCATTATTTTGTGGTTGGCGATGCTGATAGTGGACGGACTATTGAGTTGCCGAGTATTCCAAGCACTGGTGGCACGTACCAACTTGAAGATGGTCGTAGAGTGGCGCTTCCTGTTTCATACTTTGTTCAGACTGCTAACAATCGTGGTTTTTTTGTTGGAACTTTGCCTGTTACAATGCTTGACTATACTGCGTTTTTGCGCAGTGAGAATGTTGATTCTGAAGCTCAGCACGAATTGACGCCAAGAGTTGTGCAAGGTGGCCAGACTACTTGGTATACTGCTTCAAGGTTTGCTCGGGAGGGAATTGTGATGGGACGAAATACTCATCCGATTCACCCTCTGGTTTGTGTTTCTGCTCGTCAGGCAGAGCGTTATGCTGCATGGCTGACTGAGCGTTTGCACCAGGTTGGCTTGACTGATTTGGAGTATCGTCTTCCAACGCGGGATGAGTTGCTTGCTGCTGCAATGCCGGATAGTGGGAATACTTATCCTGGTGGAATTTTGAATGGGAGGTTTGTTTTTACTCCCCAAGATGCTGCTGGGAAAACTCTTGGTGAGGTGTTGAAGTCTGTTACTTTGGCTGATCCTGAGTTGGGTTATGCGCATACTGGCGCTAAGTATTGGGACGCAATAGGAATGATCGCACGTGATGCGGACGGCAGGTTTTACGAGGTTGGCGCAAACCACTCCATGCCTGCTTCAATGCACGCGTTTTTGAACTCTCGCGAGGGTGGCGTGACTTTGTACCACCATGAGATTGGCGCGGACGATGCGGCAACTGCGCGCGGCGTTCGACTGGTGATTGCACCAAGAAAATAGTCTTCCATCCCCCCTTCGTCCTACAACCTGCCTCCTACTAACTACCAACAGCAAATCTTTAAATATCTCTTCATTCTTCAGTGGAGACTATGAAAAGAGTGTTGGTTATCGCATTGCTGGCGTTATTAGTTTTGGCCGCGTGTGATAGTAAGACTACTGGTAAGCGTGTTGCTATTCCGCAGACGAGTGGTAGTGCAGTCACAGGCGCAGTAACTGGATCTAACAGCCAATCGCCAACAGCCCAACAGACTGATGTTTCTTCTGGCAAGTCTGCTGCTGAGGCTTTGAAGGAACTGAAAACTACTGGCACTGTTCCTACTAATAGCAATGCTAAGTCTGGTAATTTTTACCCGCCGATTACTACGTCTGCTACTGGCGCTGAAGCTTTAAAGCAGAAGACAAGGGCTTTGTTTAACCAGTCGGTTTATTCGCCTCAGGTTTCTGGGACTGAGAAGGACTTTGGTGCCAAGTATCATAGTGATGATGGCGATCCCACGAATTTGCCGAGTGGTTATACTGATAATGATGGGGATTAGGTCGAGGGTGTAAGGGCGAATATCGCGTTTCTTCATCCTACATCCTAATACCTTCGTCCTACTTCACGAGTTTGTAGTGCGTCGGAATTGTAATGCAATTCCGAGGTGATCGGAAATTGAAAATTTCCGACATGTAGTCGGTAGTGCGTAGTACTACACACTACTGACTACAAACTATCACCGCCTTCATTCTACACCCTTCATCCTAATACCTACAACCTCCGCCCCAGTCGTACTGTACGTCCAAAGTGTTTAAATATGCCTGTGGGCTTTTATTGTCTATGGAAGAAAAAGTGGCGATTTTAGGTGTTCTTGTCATTGCAGCTCTTGGTCTTAGCGCTTGGCTTGTTGTTGAGTCGGGTGTCGGTGGTGCTGCTGCTCAGCCTTATCAAGCGTGTTGTTGTAATATTCTTGCAGGTGATCCTTTGGAAGGCAGGACGTTGGTGCGCTCTCAAGTGCAAACGTTTGCTGACAATTGTATGGCTGCTTGCGGACGATATGCCGGCCAGGGGAAGGTGTTTCCTCAGGAAGGATTATGTGTGGTGAACCCATGAAAAAAGAAAAAAAGGATCACGTAAAGCATGAGAAGATTGCGATTGCAGCATTTGTTATTACTCTTATTTTGGCAGGTGGCGCGTTTTATTTTGTGTGGAAGGTTAACTTGGGCTTTGGCAGGACTATCGAGGGCTTGCGTGACTATGCTTGCATTCAGTATCAGAAAGAGAATTGTCCTGGAGAGCAGTGCCCTTGCCCGGACTTCACGTTATATATTCCTGAGAAGAAGCAGTGCTGTTGTGACTTGCCTGGTGAGGGCAGGTTTAGCAAGTATGGTATTTATGTTGACGTGCCGATTGGCGCTGACCAGATTACGTACACTGCGCGCTGCGAGGAAGGATGTCAAAAGGGTGGCGCTCGCGTGTTGAACGTTGGTCGCTGCCGTTGGATTGATGTATCATAAGACTATGAAAAAGCAACATCATCTCGCGAACGTTATCGTTGTTGTTGTTTTGGTAGTTGCTTTTGCAGGTTTATACTTGTTATATAGAGGTACTGGGAGAGCAGTGGAGCCTGTGCAGTTTGATGCATTGGGGAATTGTTGTTGTAAGGACGCAGGCAGTCCTTTTATTGTCTCGTCTGGCAAGCTTGCCAGCGAGGTTGCAGAGCAGGACTGCCTTGCTGTCTGCCAGGAACGTAGTACGGTTTCTCGGCCTGTTTGGTCGTTGGGATCGTGTTAGCATGGGCGTGTCGATGAAAGAAGGGTTTGTTGTTTTTGCTGTAGTTCTAGTCGCGTTTGTTTCATTTGGCGTGTTGCTTTCTAGCGAGCCTGTTAATTTGGTGGGAATGCAAGGCATTACAGAGCGCGCGCGTACAGAGCACAAGATTGATGGCATTTCGATTGAACAGGTCGATTTTGATTATGCTGAGGGACACGTGAGATATTCTCCTTGGGGGAGATTTACTGTTAACTCGCAGATTGTTCTGGAACAAGCTGGTCTGAAGCAGGGTTTTCTTAACATGTATACCGATGCTGGCTGGGTTGTTCAGAATGTTTATTTGAACGTTGCTGACCGTAGTCCTGTCACGGCTTATTTTGATTTGGGTAATAGGTTCCCAACTAAGATTCAGCGCTTGCGTGCTTTTGTCATGGTTACTTCTGGACCGTCTGCTCGATTCCAGGATGGCCAGCGTATTACATTCCTAGTCTCTCCTGTTGTTGAGGCTACTGGAGGGGTTGGAGAATATGAAGATCGTACTTCCAGTCCAACTGGTCAAGCGGTTCGATCCAGCGAGCGCATCGTAACAACAGAGCCAAGCACTAGGCCTCTCCCTGCGTATGATGAAACAATGGCGACACGAGAGACCGAGCCGGTATCTTATAGACCGCGGCCTCTTCCCGCATATGATGAAACAAGGCGGCCTTATCGAGAAGTGGTTGAACAAGTGCCGTATCAACCTGTGCCTGCTTATCCAAAAGTGGTTGACGTGAGACCACCTTATATGATTAGCACGTGGTTGGATGCTTTCCCGACGTGGACTTTCACACTTCCCAAGCCTGCAAACGTTCAGGCTGCTAAGAATCAATGTGTGTCTATGTCTGTGGCTAACAGCTTGCAGTTCTTGGAGAATAACTATGGCGTGCAGATTCCTAATAAACATGTGGCTGGCTTGAAGGGGGATAATTCGTTGGTTGGGCAGTTGGATACCGAGATGGGGAGGCAGGTTACAAATCGCTTGCAGGGTTCAGGGTTGTGGTTCCAGCCGATGTTGAATGGGAAGTTTTCGTATCTGTCAAAAAATGGCTTGAAGGATTTCTTTGTGCACAAGCATCAGGGGAGAGGTTGGGGGAATGCCAATAAGGGAGAAGCTTTGCCTGCAGGGGACTATACTGCCAGTGGCATTACATCGGATGATCAGGGGGCTGTTGTGACGTGGGAATGGATTTGCAATGAGATTAAAAATGGGGAAGACGTCGAACTAATCTATAGTAGAGAGGACGCGACAGGTTCCATCACGGGAGGCCATGCAGTTCGCGTGTTTGAATGTGGGATGACATTTGGTGTTCCATGGATCGGCTACTTGCATGACAGTGATCAGAATAATGATAATAAGGGGCTTGAGACGGTGCGCATGAATGTTATGGACAGTGATGGCGATGGTCTTTTGAACTTTGGCGCAGCTACAAGAGAGGTGCAGTTTGCGCTTTCCGAGTCTGTTGCTCCTGGCATGTCGATTAGCCAAGCACAGCCCATGACGTATGCGTACGAGTCAGGAACTGGGTGGTCGTGAGGCTAAAGTCTCTTCATAAATCCTTCATCCAACGCCTAATACCCAATGCCTTATCCCCGCTCCTTCCGCCTTCGTCCTTCCCCCTAATCTCTCGTCGACAACAGAAAGCTTTATATATTAGTTGTGCGCTCCCTTTATAAATATAATTGTGCTGAAACATATAAGTTCCTTCTGGGAATGGTGGGTGTTTCAGTGGGTGAGGTGGCTTATGTATTTCGTGAAGAAGTGTAGTGAGTGTGGAAGTCAGAGCTTGTTTATCAACCGCGAGAAAGGAGAGATAATTTGTAAAGATTGCGGTCTCGTTATTGAAGATAAGATGGTCGAATTCGGCCAGGAGTGGCGCGAGTTCGAGGATGATTCTGGTGAAGAGTCAAGGCGCAGAACCGGCGCGCCTATGACCTATACCCAGTACGATCAGGGTCTTGGTACTGAGGTTGGTCAGAAGGCAGACTTGTTTCAGCTTGGTTCTAAGGATAGGAACAAGTTTTTCAGGTTGAGAAAGTGGCAGTATCGTATTAGCACTGCTATTGAAAGAAACTTGAAGCTTGCTCTTGCAGAGCTTAAGAGAGTTTCTTCATTCTTGAAACTGCCTAAGATGGTCGAGGAAGAGGCTGCTATGATTTACACCCAGGCAGTCCAACGTGGTCTTGTTCGCGGTCGTAGCATGGAGTCTGTTGTTTCTGGAGCTTTGTA
Source organism: Candidatus Woesearchaeota archaeon (assembly GCA_016203305.1). Classification (GTDB taxonomy): domain Archaea; phylum Nanobdellota; class Nanobdellia; order Woesearchaeales; family ARS49; genus SURF-65. The sequence continues at coordinate 10,950 of JACQMY010000009.1, read as the reverse complement.
TGCTGCTTGCAGACGTCATGAAGTGCCTAGAACGCTTGATGAGCTTTCTGAAGCTTCAAGCATTGAGAAGAAGGAGATTGGCAGGACTTATCGTTTTGTTACCAGAGAACTTGGCATTACCATCTTACCGAGTAATCCTGCTGATTACATTGCGCGTTTTGCTTCAAGCTTGAAGCTTGCTGCTGACACGCAGAGTAAGGCTGTTGAGATTTTGGAGTCCGCTCAGCATGAGGAGCTTACTTCAGGTCGTGGGCCTACTGGCATTGCTGCAGCTGCGCTATACGTTGCTGCATTAATGCATGGCGAGAAGCGTACCCAGCGCGAGGTTGCAGATGTTGCTGGCGTCACAGAAGTCACCATTAGAAACCGCTATAAGGAGCTTCTTGACCGTTTGAAATTGGACAAAGAGCTTAAGAAGCAGAAAAAGAAGAAGCGGTAGGATGGTAGTTCTAGAGCAGTCTTTAGGGCGAACATACGACTCTTCCTTGACTTCCGACGCTGATTGTGTGGATTTGTTTTTTGAGATTGAGCAGAAGACTTGGCTGTACTGGTATACGCCAAAAAGCTGGTTAGTCAAAAATGGTGAACGTGTTGAGCAAAGTCGTGAATACCACTCCTATCAATGGGGATGCCTTCCGCAGCGAGCAGCCTGATTTTCTTTTGTATCTCTTTCCCTTTTGTTTTTCCAATAAAACCGCCTACGTGTCCATTTGATGAAACAACGCGGTGGCAGGGGACTCTTGGTGCGTAAGGATTGCATCGTAATGCTTGCCCTACTGCGCGCGGGCTGCTGTTTAACTTTTTTGCGAGAATTCCATAAGTGGTTATTTTTCCGAAGGGTATTTGCTTACAAAGAGAATATACTCGTTGCTGGTATTCAGTAACGTACGCGGATCTCGTCTTCTGTTCTTTCATAATCCGGACGAGGTGCATACCATTGTTGTAGGATTGCCGTGCTGTGTGGTCCTGCCGTGTTATGTTCTGGTTGTTTGGGCGCAGGAATGATCCAATAGACAACCGCTCTTACGCGATCAATGAGCGAGGTGCTTGTTTTGAAAACTTGTGCTGTTCTTAATCTTGCATCTTTTAATCGTTGTTCAAGTATTAGTGGTATTCCTTCATCCATTTAGCATTCCCTGTATTTGTTTGAACGCTGTTTTTGTTCGTTCTCTGTTGTATTTTCGTGCTATATTAATCCATCGCTTGTCTGGCTTGACGTAGTGGTTTATGTACTGTATGAATTGGGTTACGTTGTGCGGTTCTGGGATTTTTCGTGCACGTTCAAAGTCAATCAACGTTACTTTGTTGCCTTTCATGATTGCATGCTTGTATGGTCTTGTCATTTCTTGTTTGTTTATGCGCATCTTGTCCAGCGTGAAGCATTGTGAAAGAATCTTTTTGCATAAAAATTTGATGTTTTTCTGTTTTGTGCAGTCTTTGAGTGGTTTTCCTTCAACGAACTTATACACAAGTGCATGGGGCGTGTTGAATAGATATTTTGGCCCAATTCCGTGTTTGTTTACTTCTTTGAGCATTGCTGCTTCGTGGAGGATTGTGTTTGTTGCCGTGCTTTGTTGTCGTTTTATTTTGATAGCTACTTTCTTTTTGCGATAGTTTCCTGTGAACACTAGCCCTCTTTTTCCGCGGGCATAATAGTGCATGTTGCATATTCCTTTCTTTTCAAGTTCTTCAATGACAGGATCTACTGTCAGCAGGTCTACAGATACTGTTTCGAAGAACATGTGTGTTTTGCCGAGTTCTTTTCGTTGGAAGAGGTTTTGTTCGATTAGGTCGTGCACTCTGGGCGTGAGCGAGCTATAGACTAGCAGGATTTTGCCGTTCTTGCTCAGATAGTGTCGTGCGTGTTGAAGGAATCTTTCGATGGTTTCGTATCCCTGTTTTCCTCCTTCTAGGTCTATGTGGCGTTGCTTGCTTTCTTGGGGCAAGTATGGTGGGTTGAAGATGATCGTGTCAAAGAAGTGTTTTTTTGGTATTTCCGAGAATAGGTCGCTGATCAGCCATTTTATCTTTTTGTGCTTTCGGTCGTTGCTTTGTTCTTTGGCAAACTTTATTGCTGCAGGATCAATGTCTGCTGCATAGACTTTCTTGACTTTGGACGAGTGTGCTGCTGTTATTGCCTGTATTCCGCTGCCTGTGCCCATGTCCAAGACATTTCCAGAGGCGTATTTACCAACAAATTCTGCTAGAATTTGACTGTCTTCGTGGGGCTCGTAGACCATTGGGAGTGCGAAGAGTTGGCATTTTAAAAGCTTTCTTCGCGGGTGACTGAAGGCTGCACAACGAGCCCTTTTTTGTTCAGCACTGGAAGTACTTGTTCTTGTTTGGTCCCTTTGAGATGATATGATGAGACTGTGAAATTTTTGTCTGTTTTTTTCTTGTGCCAGACGTCGAACCATAATGCGAAGTCAAGCTCCCATTCGATTATGTTGCCGACTTTTGTTGCGCTGTTTGGTTTTAATTCCAGCTCTGCTGGTTTTGGTCCGACTGTGATGCTTGCTCCTGTTTTTTCATTGACTGTTTGGGTGAAGTCTGCCTTTGTTCGAACAACAAGAGTGACTGCTTCTGTGTTAATTAGGTATATGTCTGCATGCACGTCGTCTGCTGTTTTTGATTGTTCGTTCATTACGAGTGCCAGTATGAGTGCCATTATTTTCCCAATACTCCTGTGCACTTCATTTCTTTGTGATTACAGACTTCGCATTCGAATGTGAGGTATTTGGCATTTCCACTAATTGTGGCAAAGCTTTTTTGCATTGGGCTTTTGCATCGTGGACAGTTCATTTCATCTTTCATTTGTTTCCCCCTCTGTATTGTTCGACTGCTGCACAGTACTCTTTTACGCGCGTAATGATTGCGGGTAGATAAAGCTTTTCTACTTGTTCTTCAAAGATGTTATGGAGTTGTTTTTCTGGCAAGTGGTGTGTGTTTCCTGACTTCTGAACTAGGGAGTGTTCTTTCAGGCGTCTTAGTTGTCTTCTTATGTTTGATGCTGTGCACCCTGTTGTTGTGAGCTGGTGTTGCTCGCGGGTTGTTTTTACCGCGTGTTGTAGTTCCTGCTGCGTTACTGGTTTTTGTGCGTTAAGCAGGGACAGAAAAACGTCTACTATGACGTCTCTGCTGTCTTCTGGCTGTAGAAGTCCTAGGCTTAGGCATAGTTTTTTGACTAGGTCTCTTCCTTGGAGCTTGTAGGGTTTTTCGTATCTTCGCAGCGTTAATTCTGCTATAGGTCTATTCTTCATAGGGAATGCATTTGTAGTGCATGGCGATGTAGTCTGCCACGTTATTGTTGAAGTATGTTGCGTAGACCGCGTAGCTTATGCCTTCAAACAATAGGTCTTTGAATCTTCTTACATGTTTGCAATAGACATACTCGTCTACTACTTTGTAGAGTGTTGTTTCGTATGCTGCTGCAAATGTGCTGGTGTCTTCTACATATTTTATTTGTGCTTCTCTTGGTGGATAATCTGGTCCGTAACTTATTCCCAGACCTTGTCCGAATGTGTTTCCTGTTAGCGAGATTAGTTTGTTGTCTCTCCAGTAGCCCATGATGAATTGTGTTTCGTCTCCGTCAAATTGTCTTAGCCGTTTTTTGTCATCGAAGTGTACGTTTGTTGTTTTCAGCCCTCGTGTGATGTACTTTAGCTTTCCTTGTTTGTCGTAGTCCAGGCTTGTTTTGCCCGCTACTCCTCGTCTTACTCCTCTTATTTGGTCGAGGCTGTCGTAGTCGAAGTGGAGGGTTTCATGTCCTCCCTTGACTTCTACAAGTCGTCCTCTGCTGTCGTAGTTGAACGTGAGCTTTGTTGATCCGAGATCTATTGCCGATATCCTGTTTTGGTTGTATAGGAATTCTATGTTTTTCAGGCCTTTTATTTCTGCTAGCTTGCCGTTTTGGTAGTTGTAATTCCAGGTGGCTCCTGTTTTTTTGACGTGAACTGGTTGGTTGTCTTCTGTCAGTCCGTATTCTATTGTTGCCAGTCCGGTTTGTTTTACTGTGCGCGTTGGAAGTTTTTGGTCATACGTTGTTATGGGAAGTGGTTCTGGCACGGGTTGTGGCGGCTGTACAACCGGCACTTCTTGGACCTGCTGTGGCTGTTCTGGCCTGACGGATATACATGCAACGAGCAGGATAAGCAGAAATGGAAGTGTTTTCAGATTTGCCATAAGCTGGTAATATGAGTTTGGGTATTTTAATTAGTGTGCAAGAACTTCTGTTTTTTGTTCTATTTTTTCCAATTGGTGCATGATTAAAGCGTCGTACAAATTCGTTAATTGTTTTGCAGTTGGGTTCGCAAGGTTAATCTTATAGAGTGTTGCCCTTCCGATCTTTCTTGTTTTGATTACAATTTCTAGCTCCACGAGTTTGGGAAGTAATGTGTTCAGCGTTCCCCAGCTCACGCCGGCGTTAAGCATGTCTGTTAGCGTGTAATCAAAATCCCTGCCCTCAATTAAATATTGCAGAATCCTCATACGTGGACTGTCTCCAACATGCTCCAAGAATATTGATTCAGGCATATCTGTTGTTGAATCACGCAGTTATTTAAAGTCATCTCAAAAGAACCGGCAAAGGATCAGACGAACGCGTCCCGTTAAACCAAAGATAAGCGAGATCAAACAGTTTATTGAGTCAACCACATTCCAACAGTAGAGATCCCCGAATTGACATTCTTTCAATACGTGGAATAGACCGTCGTTCAAACCTTAAGAAAAGGCGATGACTTTTTGTCCACCAACCAAAATTATGATTGCAGTAATAAGCATTATAAAGTCCTGTTTTTCCCGTTTTTATTAGGGGTTGTATGAAAGATAAGGAGTATATCGCGGGTATTCGAAAATCGCTTGAGGAACTTGTTGCACTTGGAGGTCTCAAAGGAGACGAAGGCATACGTGCCTACACCTCAAAACTGAGAGAACTCGGAGCGCAGGTGGAAAGCCAATTTCTTATAGAACATGCTTCGATTCTTGAAAGAACCTTGGGGATTAACCCGAGATCGGCAGAACCTGAAAGAGTTTATTGGGTCGGACCAGGAAGCTTCGCAAAAGATAGAGGCGCATACCCGCTAAATCGTATATCGGTCAACCTGTTGCAGGCACATCGAGATCAAGGCATCCTTCGACGCTGGTCAAATAAACGCGGAAGCTACGAATATGCGCTTACACCACCGCAGATACAAAAGCTGTGTCTCAAAGAAAAAAATCTCGATGAAACCTCACTGCGACAATTATCCGAGGCAACTCTTGATGAAGAACAGAAATCCTCGGACCAAACACAGGACTCACCCTGGTATAGAGTCAATCTTGCAACTTTCAAGAACGTTCAAGGAGTATATCACCACTTGCATATCCGCAGAAATTTGATGAAAGCTGTTGAGGAAAACAAGGCAATCGTTCAGGAATCTGAAATCACAACCGATTACCTCGTTCCTGCTGAACTGATTCAAGAACTTTGTTTTAAAGATCCTGCACAGACAATGGTTGTTGATGAGAAACAAAAATTGTACGCTGCACGAGTCAGCGCATTGCAGGAAAAAGATAGAAAGAGTATCGGTCTATCGCTCTTCAATGCATACCGGCGGAAAGAAATTCCCATGCTGAAATCAGGATCTGAGAAAATCTATCTTTTGACAGAAGAACAGTGGGAAAAATACATTCCACAGGAAAAAGAAAAAGCAGCTTCACTGCCCACGCCTGAATCCGACCAGACTGAAAAGACGGAGGTCAACCAAGAACAACCGAAAATCATTGGGGCAAATGGCTCAAAGCCTGTTTCGCAAGTGCCACGAAACACATTGAAAAAAGTCCTGGAAAAGAAATTGAAAAAAACGCGACAATATCAGGATGATCGTTCATTTAACTCTAAGAATAGAAAAAAGAATAGAAAAGACGACTGGGCAGAAGTTTCAGAATTTCAAAGGACTATGAGAAAGCATCCTTTACTCACAAAAGAACAAGAGTATCACCTGGGAGAGCAGATGGCGGAGGCACGAGCGCAGTTTCGTGAAACAATGTTTGAATCTGACTATACGCTTTGCGTTCTCATCGATCGATTAGACTACCATTTAATCCATGCATCACACAACCGCAATTCACTCCAGACTATCATTGAAAGGAAAAATGCTGATGAGAAAGATGATCAACAAAAAGAAGCGACTTTTCGAGAAAGAGTACAAGAAGCGCTAAAGCAACTACGTAAAGCATACGAAGAAAACGGAGTCGCATATGCTTTGATGAAAGAGACATCTGATCCTGCTGAAAAAGAAGCTTTTCTCGCAGAGATTCGACAAAGAAGAATAACTGCCAAAAGTGTTGTCGATGAACTCGGATTGACCAGAGAAACAGTAATTAGAATGGCCACGAGAGTTTATTTGCATGCAAAATCCATCATCAGTAAGCATGAAGTCCTCTCTGCCGATGTTGCAGAGCGGGACACTTTGGAAAATCTGGTGAGAATGCCCTTAGAAGATTTTCTTGAGAGTGCGCAATGCCTAATCGTCCAGTATGGAAACTACAAAGAAGCCCGGGACAGCATAATAAACTCAAATTCAAGATTAGCAATAAGCATAGCCCGGACATATCAGGGAAGAGGTTTTCGATTGATAGATCTCGTGATGGAAGGAATGGTTGGCGTGATGAAGGCCGCCGAATTATTTGATCATCGGCTTGGGTACCGTTTCAGCACCCTCGCCACTCCCGCAATTAACCACCGAATAGAGCGAGCATTAAGAGAAGGAGGAAGCTTGATTGCAGGCCACGGACTTGCAGACGCGCTAAAGCAAATACGTGAAGAAACCAAAAAATTGCAGAAAATTCTCAAACGAGAGCCAAGTGAAGAGGAAGTTTGCGAGCAATTAAAATACGATGTCACGCGATACAGAGAAATAATGGCTATGACACGGGCGCCAGTTTCTCTTGAGCGAGGAAGCAATGGTGGCGATGATGACTTTTCTCTATTAAGTCAACTGAGTGATCAATCCACTGTAAAACCTGAAGTTCAAGCACATCGGCGGTTGTTAAAGGAAGGAGTTCGAGAAGCCCTTGCAAAGCTTAGCTACAGAGAACGACAAATAGTAAACCTCCGATTTGGAATTGGTGTCGATACCGAATACACGCTTGAAGAGGTAGGAACCTTCTTTGGAATCACACGGGAAAGAGTTCGACAAATAGAAACTAAAGCGCTTGAAAAACTCAAAGCGCAAAAGGAATTACAAGCCCACAAGGAATAGGCGCGCATGGTCGATTTACAAACAAAACGCAGAATACTGCGCGGATTTCGTTTAAAAGAATTCCTTCCCCATCAGGAAGTAGTGTTGGACGATATCTTGGCTGGCCGGGATGTACTCGTCAACCTAAAAGTTGGCGGAGGAAAATCCCTTTGCTTCCAGTCTCTTGCTGTTCTTGACCGCGGTCTTGTTGTAGTCGTTTCACCTCTTATCGCATTAATGAATGACCAAATCAAACAGCTTTCCACAATCGGAATTCCAGCTCTCACGGTTAATAGCTCTCAAGAAAGCAAAGTTCAAAGCGCAGCGCTTGAACGGCTTGCAGATCAAAATACTCAACTGCTTTACATCTCTCCTGAAAAATTCTCTTCCCCGAAAATATTGGAAATCTTGGCAAAAAGAGGAACTTCCTTTGTCGCAATTGATGAGGCACATTGTATTAGTCAATGGGGCCATGATTTCCGACCTTCATATTTGCGAATAACCGCTGGGCTGGAAAAACTGGGAAGGCCCAAGATTGGCGCATTTACAGCCACCGCCACACCAAAAGTCAACGAGGACATAGCACAAAGACTCGAACTCACTGATTATAGCTTCCACCAGGGTGAAATGACGCGCGCAAATCTTGACTTACTCTTTGAGCAACACCCATCTCAAAAATCAAAAATTGGAAGACTGTTCAAACACCTTTCAACTGATTCAAACGCAGAAAAACCCACCATCATCTATTGCAGTACGCGGAAAGACGTGGTCTCACTCTATGACAAAATAAGAAAAAGCCACCCAAGTGTTGTCTTCTATCATGGTGGCCTAATTCCTGAAGTGAGAGAAAAAGCAGAGCGTGAATTCATGGATGGAACTGTCCCTCTGATCGTGGCTACCAATGCGTTCGGAATGGGAATAAACAAACGGGACATACGGAATATAATTCATTTCAACGTCCCAGGCTCAGTTGAACAATACTATCAGGAAGCAGGGAGAGCCGGGCGTGATGGATTTCCTTCCACTTGTCTGCTGCTCTGCACAGAAAATGATTTTGAAGTTCACGAATACTTTATCGATTGCAACACCCCTCCTGCGGAGCTCGTTGCATCGGTGTATCAATTTGTAAGAAGAAGATCGCCTGAAACTCTGCGACAGGAAGAAGTATGCCGTCACTTTGCTCGTGGCCCTACTGCGGAACAAAAGAGAGTTCAAGCGCAGTCAGCCATATCTATGCTGGTTGAATTAAGATATCTGGCTTTCGAAGAAGGAAAGCTTCTTGACGGCTCAGAAAAGGACCTTGGATTTTTGCATGCCGTGCAAAGTCGTCTTTCACAGAAAAAGGCACATTATCTTGAACGTCTTGATGCTATGCGAAGATTTGCACGATCTGACCAAAAACACCATGAGCTTATCGAGACGTATTTCCGAACTGGAAACTTCTGAGGCAACAACCCCCTTCAATTTCCCCTGCCTTCTTAATCGATCGAAAAGACTTTCCAGGTTTGCGTTAGCTGAATAATCCTATTATCCACGTCCAGATTTTTGAGAGGAATCCTGGTTCTTTCTGTTCTATGGCAGGTTGATCATCAATTGTTTCTGTGATGTTAGCCTCTGTTGTTTCATTCGTTTCCGTTGTGGTTTCCGTGACGTTGGTTTCAGTTGTGGTTTCGGTTGCTTCTGGCTGTTCTCCTTGCGCGAGTTGTTCTGGAGTTAAGCATTTGCACCCTTCAGTGCACACTCCTGCTTCTTTTGTGTTCGTGGTACAAAGAGTATTTGGTGGATCGCAATCTTCTGCGCGTTCTACTCTTTTGTCGCCGCAGACTGATGCTTTTTCTGATGCGTTTTCGAGTTGCTCAACAACTAGCGGGCTGTAGTCTGCTGGGAGTGTTTCGTTTACCGAGCAACCGCATGTTTTGGGGTTGCACTTGAGGCTCATGTTGGTCAGGTTGCCGAACTCTGGGCACTTGTCAGGTCCTGTTCCGTCGCATAGTTCTGCTCCTTCCCTTTTGTTATTGCCACAAAATGCCATGTTTACTCTTGGCAGGCACGTGCAATGTTGGCTGTCGCAAGCAGTGTCTATCTCAAGGATTTGGCCATATTGTTCGCAATAGCTTAGATTCCTGATGTTGCCGTCGCATAGCTCGAAGTCATCCAGCTTTCCGTTGCCGCATCTTAAGTCTGTTATGTCCCACGGCAATTGAGCACTTGCTATAGGCGATAGAAGCAATATCTGCATTAGAAGCAATGCAAGCACCACAGTCTTTTTCATGGAATCAGTTGTTATTGAAGGGATTTAAAAGGGTTGCGGTACTCTTCATCGTTTTATTCTGCAATCTTTCCCCTTCATCCTACGTCCTAATTCCTACAACCTAATACCTTCTTCCTTCGTCCTACAACCTTCCACCTTCACCCTCGCATTACCGTGCCAATACTTTTAAAAACCAGTGCCAGGTTGCCGTTGTTGATGAGACGTTATGAGTTTGTATTGGCTGCTTTGCTTGCTGGTTGTGCTGGCGTTCCAAGGGAGGGCGATCAAGAGCAGGTTGTGTTGCCGCAGCGCGTTGTTGATCCGTTTACTAGGATGACGTTGCAGTATTCTGGTGTTTCTGATTTTAACAGATTTGCGCAGGAGCGTTTGTCTCCTTTGGAAGCTCGTTTGCAGCGGGAGTTTGGCTCTCGTGATGCTGTTGGCAAGTTGCGTGGCTTGCATGGCTTTTTGTGGGATATTAATTTGCAGAGGTTTGCGAGGAACTTGCAGCCTGAGCAGGCTTATGATTTGACGCGTTTGGATAACATTCTTGCTGCTGATCTTTCTGGTGTGAGTGATCGTCCTGTTGGCAGTTCTCCTGGTTTGGCTGCGGAATATATTATTCTTGCAAGGAGTTTGGGTGTTTCTGTTTTTCCTGTGTTGGTTCAGGGCGTGCAGGGTTGGCGTGTTGATTGTGCTTATGCTGACAATGGCGTTGTTCAGATTAATCCTACTCGGCATGATGGTATTAGTTTGCGCACAACAGTTGAGGGCCGCCGTCTTTCTGATCAGGAGTTTTTGGGTGTTTTTGTTGGAATGAAAGGCCAGCAGTTGTACGCACAGGGGCGTTTGTCTGAGGCTGCTGATGCGTTTAACATCGCGTACGTTTTGTTTCCTAATGAGCGTTTCGCTGTTTTTGCAGGAACGTGTCATGAGCGGATGAATGATCATTTGCGTGCTATTGGGTGGTTTCAGGATGCGCTGGACAAAAACCCAAATGATGGCGAGGCTTTGATGCACATGGGCAATGTTTTTGTTCGCATGAATCAATGGCAGGAGGCTTCTCGCTGGTATGTACGTGCTGCTGAGCGTTTGCCTGATCTTGCTCCCTTGCAGGCTGCAACTGGCAGTTGTTTCTTGAGGTTGAACAACCCTCGTGCTGCTTTGCCTTATTTGCGCAGGGCGTGTGAGCTTGTTCCTGGAGAAGAAATCTATCAGCAGTTGAAAAGCGATGCAGAAGCCAGGCTTGGAATGTTGAGGGAGTATTGATTGATCAAACTGGGTTTCATACCGCGTAGCTTGCTACGGTTGCGCAACACAGTTTGATGCTTAAAAAATACCCCGCAACTTGCTGCGGTTGGGATTTTTTATTCTTCGTCTTTCCACCTTCATCCTACAACCTTCATCCTTCCTACGTTCTTCGTCCTTCCGCCTTCATCCTACAACCTTCATCCTTCCTACGTTCTTCGTCCTTCCGCC